>NZ_JBDPMC010000048.1:0-53593 GCF_039871625.1 Micromonospora sp. B11E3
GTGGCCGGAGTCATCATCACCTCGGTCAGCTACCGGGCCTTCATCGACCAGCCGAACGGGCACACGCCAATCTCGTGGCTCCTGGTCATCCTCGGCGGACCGGCACTGTTCCTCGCCGGCCGCGCCCCTCGCCGCTCAAGGCCCTGCCGGTCAAGCGGGTCTTCATTCCCAAGGCGAACGGGAAACAACGCCCTCTGGGGATTCCGGTGCTGGCGGACCGCGTGCAGCAGGCACGGGTGAAGAACGCGCTGGAACCCGAGTGGGAGGCCCGGTTCGAGCCGAGATCCTATGGTTTCAGGCCCGGCCGGGGTTGCCACGACGCGATAGAGGCCATCTTCAAGACGCTGTGCGGCAACCGCAGCCAGCGCCGATGGATCCTGGACGCGGACCTGGCCGGAGCGTTCGATCGGATCGACCACGAGCACCTTCTCGACAGCCTCGGCACCTTCCCCGGGCGGAGCATGGTCCGGGCCTGGCTGAAGGCCGGCGTGATCGAGGCCGGCAAGTTCACGCCGACCGACGAGGGAACTCCTCAAGGCGGCGTGATCAGCCCCGTGTTGTTGAACGTGGCCCTCCACGGAATGGAGAAAGCGGCAGGGGTCTGCTACCGGCCCAGCGCCCGTAGTGACGCTGAGACGGTCAAGGGATGCCCTGTGCTGGTCAGATACGCCGACGATTACGTGGCGATGTGCCACAGCCGTGAGCAGGCCGAACAAGTCAAGGCTGACCTCACGGCGTGGCTGAAGCCGAGAGGACTCCGCTTCAACGAGGACAAGACACGCATCGTCCACGTCGAGGACGGATTCTCGTTCCTGGGCTTCGACATCCGCCGCCGCGGCGATCGGCAGGGCAGCGGAAAGCTGCTCATCACCCCCAGCAAGGAGTCGGTCAAGCGGCTTCGGAAGCGGCTGTCCGCCGAGGTGCGTTCCATGCACGGCGCGAACGCGGCCGCGGTGGTGTTCCGGCTCAACCCGGTCATCCGGGGATGGTCGGCCTACTACCGGAGCGTGGTCTCCGGCCGGGTCTTCACCGGCCTGGACCACCACGTCTGGCACCTCACCTACCGGTGGGCCAGACGCTCGCACCCGAACAAGTCGAGGGGCTGGGTCGCGACCCGCTACTTCGGCAAGTTCCACAAGTCCCGGCAAGACCGGTGGGTGTTCGGCGACCGCGACAGCGGCGCCTACCTCACCAAGTTCGCCTGGACGAAGATCGTCCGACACGTCCCGGTCCATGGCGGAGCCTCTCCGGATGACCCCGCCCTGACCGGCTACTGGGCCGATCGGCGACGCAAGAAGAAGGCCCCGCCCGTGGACGAGCACACCGCCCGGCTTCTACGAGACCAGGGCGGACGCTGTCCTGCCTGCGGGGAACTTCTTCTGCATGCCGAGCACGAACCACGCAGCCCGCGCGAGTGGGAACAATGGTTCATGACCGTCCGACGAGGGCTGGCCAAACAGCACATCGTCGAACAGGTCGACGGCCAAGACCGGACGATCTACCGACTCCTCCACGCACAATGCCGACGGCGGAACCTCGCCGGAGCGGCGGTGCACCAGCCATGACGCCGACGTGGAATCCTCGCTGCCCTCGGGGCTTGCCTGAGCCGTGGTGCCTGGAAATCGGGCATGCCCGGTTCTGGGGGGGGCCGCCGCAGCAATGCGGCGGTCCTACCCGACGCTTCCACATCCAGTGGCAGCGCAAGCGAGGCTCGAACCGCTGGTACGTGTACACGTTCATCGCCGACCGGCCGATCCGGTCATTGAAGGCGAAGATCCGAGCACTGACCCGCAGGACATCACAGCAGGACCTGAGAACCGTGCTGACCAGGCTCAACCAGGTCACGCACGGCTGGGCCAACTACTTCCGGCACGCCGTCGCCAAGCACACCTTCCACACCATGGACCGGTTCGCCTGGCAACGGCTGATCACGATGCTCATGCACCGACACCGCTGGAACTGGAAGGCCGTCCGCAAACAGTTCACCACGCCGACCGGCAGGTGGCTGCCCATCACCGCGGACGGGACCGAGCACCAGCCGATCGCGGCCACCCCGGTGACCCGCTACCGGCAACGCACGATCCCCAACCCCTGGCCCACACCCGACAACGCCTGACGAACAGCAACCGCGGAGAGCCCGTTGCGCGGAGACGCGCACGGCGGGTTCGGCGAGCGGCCTGGAGAAACGGACCAGCGGCAACGCGCCACCGCGCTCCAGGCCGACTCAACTAGCCCCCGTCAGCTGAGGCCCCGGAATCCGAACCAGTCCCTGCACGTCCGGATCAGTTTCCCGACGTCCGAGCAGCCACCGAGCAGCCGCGCCCGAGACCCAACCTGGCAAGGCAGACCCCGGTACTGGCGACGTAGCCGCTGCTGGCATCGATACCATCGCGGCCGTGGCGATGAACCGGATGAACCGGACGGAGTTCTTCGACAAGTTGGCCGGGCTTGACGAGCAGCAGCTGAAGACCGCGCTGTGGAACCTGTACTGGCGCGGTACAGCGGCGGTGCGGGAGCGGATCGAGTCGCAGCTGCACCCCAGCTCGGCCGGCCAGCCCAGACGTCCGGCCGCTACGCCGGTGGACCCGAGGTCGGTACGGGACGAGGTGATCCAGTTCGTCACGCTGGCTCGCAGTGGCGCATACATCGCCGGTGACCGGCGGGTATCGCCCAGGCACCGCACCCGTTGGCGCTCCGAGTTCGCGCGCCTGGCCGCCGAGGCGCGCAAGGCGCTGCGCGCGCCTGAGCCCGACCCGGCGGCCGAGGCGCTGGAACAGCTCATCGACCTGGCCCGCGAGACCCGGGACTACGACTACTTCCGCTCTGAGGATCCCATGGAGGCGGCCCGATTCGTGGTGTCGGAGGCCGCAGCCCTGCTATGGGGTCACCGCCGGGACCGGTACGGCTTCACCGCCTTCGCCGCGTCCGCTGCCCCGCAGTTGGTGCGATGGGAGTCACGCTACGGGTGGACCCGCCGCGGGTACGGGCAGATCAGCCAGAAGGAAACCTCGCTGGCCGCGGTGCTGAACGGGATGCTCACCGTGCCGGATGTGTGGGTGACGTTCGCCGGGCACTACCTCGACGCGCTGGACCGCACCGTCGCCGGCGACAACGGCCGCGACCAGCCGTGGCGGTCGGGTGATCACGTACGTGCCCAGCGCACCGCAGACCTCGCCGAATGGCACGCCATGCTCCTGCGGCGGCTGGCTGATACCGAGGCGGAGGACCTACTCGACCGACTGATCGAGCATCGCCTGCTGGGCGGCCCCGAACTGGACTTCCTACGGGCCCGCCTGGCCCACCAACGAGGCGACGCCGCCGCGGCTGGCGCATTCATAACAGCCGCCCTCGACAGACTGCCCGGCCATCAGGAAATGCTGGACTTCGCGGTAAACATCAACACGCCGCTACCGGCCCGCGCCCAGAAGATCCTCAAGGGGCGCTCCTACCGAACGTAGCGCCTCCGATCCCACCACCCGCGTGTCACCTGCGTGGCACCGACCAGCTAGTTGGGCAGTGAAGAAGGGAGGCCCGACCTACGTCCCCGCAGGTCAGGCTCTTGTAATCTTGCGCGCCCGGAAGGACTCGAACCCCCAACCTCTAATCCGTAGGGGGAAGCTCCAGCCGGCGTTGACTGGGCAGCACGAGTCGTCGCCCACTGCACTGCAGCCAGGCCGTTGACGATCACCAGATTCTCGACCCCGCCGGCAGCAGCGAGGCATCGTTGTCCTCGATCACCGCCATCAGCGTCCGAGCGCTGATGCTCACCGTGCCAGCAAACCCGGCATGCTGATGCGAGCAGGAAATCGTGATCTACGGCAGCAGCAGCCCGCGGTGATCGGCCGCAATGCGCCCCGCCATCAGATACGCCACCACCGTGTCGGTGATCAGCGGAAGATACTCGCCGTGCCGCTCGAAGCTGCCCACCTGCAACCAGCGGTACGTGCAGCGCGGACACGTTCGTCCGCAGCGGTCGCCCTCGGAAGCAGAGAATGCCACCCGAACAGTGGGTCATGGGCGCGCCCCCCTTGGCCGACCGGGCGGCTGGCGGCTGCGCGGATGACACGAACTGCGCGTGCGGCAACCGGGCAAGTGCGACGGTCGCCCTCAAGGGCAGCCCCGATCCTTGCCGCTTGCGCGCGAACCCTTCCGATGTCGAGACAATTCGGCATATACCTTCAACATTACCCCAAATGAGACGCTCACTGGTCATCGCGCCGGCAGGGTGTGCCTACACCGAACCGGAAAGGACGAAGGAAATGAAGAGTCAGGGCGTGCTCGCGAAGCGGTGGTTGCCTGAGTCCGGCAACCCATCGTCCGCTGGGCAAGGCGTGCTCGAAGCTGTCGGAGCGCGATCATGGAAGCTGGTACTTCCACTGCTCGACGAGGAACCGGTTGGGTCAGGTCGAACGCGTACGCCGGGGTGGTTACCCGTCGGAGGAAGCGGCCCGCCGGGCACGCGATGACCTGCTGGCGCTGTCGCGGGAGGAACAGGCTGGCCGGTCGTGGACCGTCGCCCGATGGTTGCGGTACTGGTTGTCGACCAGGACGCGGATCCGTCCGACGACGAGGATGCACTACACGCGTGATGTCGAGCAGGTCCGGGTTCCGCACATCGGGCAGCTGATCCTGGGTGATCTGACCGCGCGGCAGCTCAACAAGGCGTTCGCGCGGATCGCCGTGACCCGCAACCGGTCCGGGCAGCCGCAGACGGCCTATACGTTGCAGCACGTCCACACCACGCTGCGGGCGGCGTTGAACGCCGCGAACCGGGAGAGGCTGATCGTGGACAACCCGGCCCGGCGGGTGGCACTGCTCGCCCGGGAGCGGCCCCACGCGGTGGTGTGGACCGAGGCCCGGGTCGCCGAGTGGGAGGCCACTGGCGAGCGCCCACCGGTCGCGGTGTGGACGCCGGCGCAGCTCGCCAGCTTCCTGGACCACGTCCGCGGCGACACCATGTTCGCGCTGTGGTGGCTGATTGCCCTCCGCGGGCTGCGGCGCGGCGAGGCGGCCAGGCTGCGATGGGCCGACGTCGACCTGCACGAGGGACAGTTGTCGGTGGTCCGGCAGCGGACCACGGCCGGATACGACGTGCACGAGGGCCCACCCAAGTCGGCGGCCAGCCGCCGCACCGTCGCGCTCGACAGGCGCACCGTGCAGGTGTTGAGGCAACATCGGACCCGGCAGCAGGAACGGCGCACCAGACGCGTCGGCGCGGGCAAGGTGTGTCACGACAGCGGCTACGTGTTCACCGGCCCCGACGGGCTACCGCTGCACCCTGGTTACCTCACCCAGCGCCTGCGGGTCCTGGTCGACCGGGCCGGACTACCACCAATCCGACTACACGACCTGCGGCACGGCGCCGCCACGCTGGCGCACGCTGCGGGCGCGGACATGAAGACCATCCAAGACCAGCTCGGGCACGCGAACATCCGCCTCACCGCCGACGTCTACACCACGGTCCTGCCGGCAACCGCGCGGGCGGCAGCCGAAGCCACAGCCTCGTTCCTCGTCGCTGCTGCCAAGCCGGGCGCGAAGGTCAAACAGCAGATAGCTCACGGCCGTGATCCTGGTCAAGCGCGCCCGACTGCGAACTCCGAACCACGCAGAGCGGAGGCCTGTAGGCCGCGGAGGGTCAGGCAACGAACCAAGATGTCACGGTGTGGCACCTACAGAAAGACTGTCGGCGGCCAGCTGGAATTCCCCGTGGACGGCCAGTTCCGAAACTACGGAGGGTAACGATGGGTGGCTCATCGCCCGGCGTTCACGGAGGCAACGATCTCGTCGAGTCCGGGACGGTAGCCGTCGCTGGTGTCCACCTCGATCTCGGGCACGTCGAGCCGGACGGGCTGGAAGCCGTGGTGGCCGACGGCATGGGTCTGATGGTCGCCGAGGTACGCGTCGGCGTGGGCACGCCGGGTCGCGGTTTCGTCCTGCCGTCGCTGGACGCGGTCGAAGGCCGTCTGCGCGGGGACCTGGCATTGCACGACCCGAATGTCGGCGATCCCGATCAATGGCTGCAGGCCGGGGCTCCACAGGCGGTCCTGGAAGGCCGCCTCGGCGACCGTGGTGACACCTGCGGTGACCAGCAGGTGAAGCACCTTGAAGAACGTGGGCAGGGTCCGAAGGCTCAGCTCGTCGCTCGGTGCGGCGATGAAGTCGCCGGCCGCGTGAACCATGCCCTCCTTGATCTCGTCCCGGCAGATCGCCGGGCAACCGATTCTCTGGGCGAGCAGGTGGGCGAGTGTCGTCTTGCCAGCCCCCGATGGTCCGCTGATGACGACAAGGGTCGGCGTTGTTCCCATCACGTCGTTATAGCTCGGCCAGATGCACGGGCACAGCACCGGGAGGGATCAGCGCTGAGTAGTCATCTACGGCCAGATACCTCCCCGCTACGTGGCCGCCAGCGGGGAATCTCAACTGGCCACCAACAAAAGACCAAGATCACCTAAAAGCTCGGTGTGCGGCCAGTCCCACACCCGCTCGTCCTAGGGGTGATGTGCGCCTCCGGCCACGGGTCACCTGGGGAGACGGATCGCGTTTCGTCTCCCCAGGAGGGGGCTATCGCACTTCGGGACGACGTGTTGGACGGCGCGCTGGATGAGGATGTAGAAGCCGTCTGGCGTCATTCACGATGAGTATGTATATGTAATCCGGGCCCGTGGGCCTCCGCGCGCGTCGTCAGCGTGAGCACGAGCGCGGTCTGCAGCCAGGCGGTCTTCCCAAGCAGAGTCGCCGCGTTGTCCTCATGACCAGCAGATGAAGTACTCGCCGGTGAAGTAGTACTGGCCGGCGCGCGCATGACAAAGCACTACTAGCGACCAAAGATCGCTAGGCGGTGGCGCGCGGCCACCGCAGATCCGAAGTCGTGTCCATCATGCACGGACGGATCGGGCGCGTCCCCCTTTTGGCGACAAGAGTCCTCCAAACTGGGGATGCGGAGCAAAATCGACCGTGGCTACTGTCTCGTCCATGCGCCGCCCCCTCCGTGCGCGAGCCCTAGCACCACCCCGCACCGCCGGTGCACCGCTCCGTTATCCGTTCCAGTTTCTGATCGACCCAGGCCATGACCACCGTGTACTAACGTCGTCTGGTGTCTCCACCCGGCCCGCTGCCGCAACCCGTTGGCCCGCCGCACGGCGACGTCCCTCATCGGGGCAGCCACACGCGTCAGGGCGGACTAGTCCCCAGCCGGTTCGCGAACCGCGAACTCGTATTGGTCCATCCTATAGGGACGCCCCAGTGCCATAGGCCTGAAATCAATGTCGCAGCCGGCTAATCGCGCGTGTGATGCCCCTGCGCCAGCTTTGGCGCTGCCGGCCCGGCTCGCGAACTCTAACCACAGAAGCACAACGCCACCGTGCACTTCTCCGGCTCGCGGTAGAGGCTGTCCTGGCATGCCAAGCGGCTGCCTCGACAACAGCCCACAGTAAAGTCGCATAGCCGGGAAGCACCAAGCTGAGGAAACACCTTGTTTCGGTCACTTGAAGACGGACTACGTGACGCCCTCTACGAGGGACGCTACGAAAAGCTTCACGGCCCGCTCTGCAAACTCTTCCACGACGACATCCTTCGCCGCAGCGACGGGCTGACCACGGCGCAACAGTGTCAGATCACCTACGACCGCCTGCGATTCCTCAACACTCACACCGGACCTGGCAGGGCGCTGGTCCAAGACCCTGCCCGGCTGTTGGCGGTGACCGAGTGGAGTGGCATCGTCGATGGCAGCTTACTCGCGTTGGGAAGCATTCACTACAACCTTTGCATCGGCACCATGCTCGACGCCGGGGATGGCCGGCCCGAACTCGACGGATACCTCACCGAGCTGGACAACATGAGCTCGACGGGCGTCTTCCTCGCCACCGAACTAGGCTATGGCAACAACGTTGCGGCGCTGGAAACCAAGGCGGTGTACGACCGCGACACCGAGGAGTTCGTCATCCACACCCCGAGCCCACAGGCCCGGAAATTCATGCCCAACACCGCACACCCGGGCGTACCGAAAATTGCGGTAGTGATGGCGCAGTTGATTGTGGACGGACACAACCACGGAGTCTTCCCCTTCATAGTACGAATCCGCGACGTGGACGGACCGCGCCCGGGCATCACGATCTTTCCGCTACCGGAGAAGTCCGGATGGTCGCTGGACAACGCAATCACCTCCTTCGACCAGGTGCGCGTTCCCCGCGCCAACCTGCTCGCCGGACCGCACGGCGAGTTCACCGCGGGCGGCACCTTCACCAGCACGCTCGCTCTACGCCGCAGTCGTTTCCTGAGCTCCATGCGACGCGTGGGGTTTGGCAAGCTCATGTTGTCCGCGGCCAACGTCGCCATGGCCCGGGCCAGCACCTATATCGCGCTCCGGTACGCGCACCAGCGAATGACGTTCGGCGCCTCCGGGGAAACCGTGCCGGTCATCGCCTACCGGACGCACAAAGCTAGCCTGTTCGGCGCCCTGGCGCTCACCTACGCGATGACCTTTCTTGTCAATTACGCCAAGCACGCCTGGCTAGGGCGCGCCGACGACCTCGACCCCGAGATCGAGCGGATCCTGACCGCAACCAAGGCACTCTGCACCTGGGGCGCTGCCGACGTCTTCCGGGAGTGCCGGGAACGGTGCGGGGCCCAAGGACTATTCGCGGCCAACCGGGTCGCCGACTACATCATCACGAATCAAGGCGCCGTCACCGCCGAAGGTGACAACCAGGTCATCCTGCTCAAAGCGGCGCAAGAAATGACCCGAGGCAGGTCCTACCAGCCCCCGCCGATCAGCTCACTGCCTCCGCAGGGCCGGCAATTGGACGACCTTGACTGGCTGTTGTCGTTGTTTGAGCAACGCGAGGCGTTGCTGCACCGCGAACTGAACCGCCGCACCCGGCACCAGCGCGACAAGTCCCGCACCCGCTTCGAGGTCGCTAACGACTCGGCCAACCTGGCGCTGCGGCTAGGACGCGCCTACGGCGGTCGTCTGGCGCTACGGGAATTCTGCGCCGCGATCGAACGGACGTCAGACCCCGCGGCACAGTACGCCCTGGCTTTGCTCGCTCGGCTGTACGCGGTGCAGGAACTCGGTCGGGACTCTGGCTGGTTCCTCGCCGAAGGCCTGATCACCGCAGACCACGTCCGGCAGATCCCGGACTTCGTCGACGCGTTGTGCGCCGACGTCACTCCGCACTCAGCCGCCATGGTGGAGGCCTTCGGCATACCGAACAGCATGCTGCAGGCGCCCATCGCGGCATCAGACTACGTCGCCTACTACGAGGACAGGCTCAGCCAGTACGGAGGTGTCCCTCATGTCCGTTGAGGAAGTATTCAACCCAGCCGAAAGCCGCGCGGCGGTGGTGTGCGGTGCGGGCGCGGCGGTGCCGCTGCACGTCGAGACCAATGACGACCTGGCGCGCCGGATGGACACCTCCGACGAGTGGATCCGGCGGCGAACAGGAATCGGGCAGCGGCACATCATCAAGCCGGGCGAAGCGACGTCTGATCTGGCCGTCGAGGCGGGACGGCTGGCCATGGAGTCAGCGGGTCTGAACGAAGTCGGCTCAGTCGTCGTCGCCACCACCACACCCGACCGCGTTTGTCCGTCCACCGCCCCCGAAGTCGCATCACGCCTCGGCCTCACCGGCGTCGCCGCGTTCGACGTCAACGCCGTCTGCAGCGGCTTTTTGTACGGGCTTGCCACCGGGGCGGGCCTGATCGCCGCTGGCGTTTCCGGCAGCGTCCTCATGATCGGCGCCGACACCTTTTCGACCATTGTCGATCCGCTCGACCGGTCAACTGCGCCGATCTTCGGCGACGGCGCGGGCGCGTTCGTGCTGCGGCGCGGCAGGTCGAGCGAGCCCGGGGCCCTCGGCCCGTTCGACCTGGGCAGCGACGGCCACAACAGCGACCTCGCGGCGGTCCCGGCCGGCGGATCACGACAAAAGGCGGCGGAAAAGCCCGGAGACAATTTCCTCTCGATGGCGGGTAAGGACATGTACCGCCACGCCGTGGATCGGATGACCTCCTCCGCCCTGCTGGCGCTGCGGCGCGCTGGTTGGACACCGGCCGACGTCGACCGGGTAGTCCCCCACCAGGCCAATATCCGCATTATTAAGGCCGTCGCCAAGCACCTCGCCGTGCCCATGGACCACGTGATTGTCAACATCGACCGACTCGGCAACACGGCGGCCGCCTCGATCCCGATCGCCATCGCCGACGCCATGGCCAAAGGCACCATTCAACCCGGTCATCGCGTGCTGGTCACCGGATTCGGCGGTGGCCTGACCTGGGGATCAACCACGCTGGTCTGGCCACAGATCAGCCTTCGCAACAGTTACGGGAGGTAGTAATGCTCGACACGATTCGCAATCTGCTTGTGGAGCAGTTCGAGGCCCAGCCGACGGACGTCCACCCGGATGCCGAGCTTGAGGACCTGCTGCAGGACTCGCTCGACATGGTGGAGTTCGGGGCTGCACTCGGCGAGGCCCTGAATGTCCACCTGAGCGACGAGGAAATGAGTGAGCTGACCACTGTGGGCGATCTGCTGCGACGGATCGAGAGCAAGGGCACAAGCGCCTAATGTCCAGCCGCACCGTGGCGGTCACTGGCCTTGGCTTGGTCACTCCCGCCGGTATCGGAGTCGGTGAGAACTGGCAGCGCATCTGCGGCGGCCGCTCCGCGGCAGCACGCGATCCCGAACTCGCCAGCCTTCCCGTCGATATCAGCTGCCGGGTGCCGGGTTTCGAGCCGGTGGCGAGGCTCGGCGCCACCCACGCACGCCGGCTGGACCGGCACGTGCAGTTCGCCCTCGTCGCGGCGGCCGAGGCGCTGGTGGACGCCGGCCTCGATCATGAAACGTGGGATGGTGCCCGAGTGGCCGTCGTAATGGGTACTGGAGCCGGCGGTCCCGGCTCCAGTTACACCCAGCACCAACGGCTGATCGATCACGGTTCCGCCAAGGTGTCAGCGCACGCCCTGCCAATGCTGCTTCCCAACATGGTGGCGGGCCAGCTCGCGATCGACTTCCATGCCACCGGCCCGAATCTGGTCACGTGCACGGCTTGCGCCGCCGGCACCACCGCAATCGGGATGGCGCGGTACTTGCTACTGTCCGGCGCGTGCGACGTCGCCGTCACCGGTGGTGCCGAAGCTGCGGTCAACCCCCTGTTCATGGCGGGCTTCGCGCGGTTGGGCGCGCTGTCCCGCAGGCTCGACGAGCCGGCGCGAGCGTCGCGTCCGTTCGACGCCGCCCGTGACGGATTCGTCGCCGGTGAAGGTGCCGCAGTGCTCGTGATGGAACGTGTGGACGATGCGCACGCACGCCGAGCGGGCGTCCATGGCTACCTGGCCGGATATGGAGCCTCCGCCGACGCCCACCACGTGACCGCGCCAGAGCCGGACGGGCGGGGAACCGAGCAGGCGATGCGCGCTGCGCTGGCTGACGCCGGTGCAGAGCCCGGTGACGTCGGACATGTCAACGCACACGGCACCAGCACCCCACTCAACGACCTCACGGAGGCCCTGGCGCTCTGGCGAATCTTCGGTGACGGCGTCGTCGTCACCTCCACGAAGGGTGTGACCGGGCACATGCTCGGCGCGACGGGGGCGGTCGAGGCTGTCTACACGTTGCTGGCTTTGAAGAACCAGTGTGTTCCTCCGACGGCGAACGTGGAAAAGCTGGATCCGGATATTCCGGTGGAAATCGCGACGGGCGCGGTCCAGTTGCGGCCCATGAGCCTCGCCATCAACAACTCCTGCGGGTTCGGCGGCCAGAACGCCGCTTTGCTGTTCAGCCGCGACGCTGGTTCTTCTCCTTCCTCGCCGCGTTCTCTGAGTACGCCAAGGGAGACCGCCGGATGATCTTGCTGGACGAGCCCTGCAGCCAAGGCGCAGCGCGATCTGCTTCGCTACATCTATGAGCGGCTGTCCACTGGCCACCAGGGGGTCTGTTGCGTTGGGCGAAAGCATGATCGACTCCGGCTTGCCGGGTGTGGTCTGCCGGAACCTGTCAAGTCCAGCGAGACAGCTAGTTGATTTTGGTTAGCTTGCTGGTAGGCGGGTGGTTCGGCTGACCTGGTGAAAGTGTTGGTCGGTGGCCTGGTTGTCGGGTTTGTTGATCCATGCCTGTTCGGGAACCCGGGGTGCGACGGGTCGGCGGCTGCCGAATCGGTGCGGGTGTGCGGCTCGGGCGGCGTCGAGGGTGCGTTGCCGCTGCTCACGGATCTGCTCGGCGGTGCCGTGATGGACCGATGCCGGGGCGTGCAGGGCGATGCCGGAGTGCCGGTTGAGTCGGCCTGGAGCGCGGTGCTGGTGTTGCCACCAGCCCGTTTCTCCAGGCCGCTCGCCGAACCCGCCGTGCGCCTCTCAACGCAACGGGCTCTCCACAAGTCCCGTGGTGGTCGTGTGGTCTGTCCTCATCCGGTCGCCGTCCAGGGGGTTGGGATGGCTGTTCCCCGGTAGCGGTAGCGCGTGGTGCGTACCTTTGCTGGATCGAACAGTTCCCGTTCCTGGCCGTGTGGCCACCACCGTCCGTCGCAGTAGCGGCGGCGGAGGTCCTTCCAGTTGGTCTTGGGGTGCTTGCGGCGCAGCCATCCGATGACCCGTGCCCAGGTGTAGTGGCTCAGGTAGTGGAAGGCGGCGTGCGAGACCCCGGGCCGGAAGTATGCGCACCAGCCCCGCAGTTGCCGGTTGAGTTGAGCAGCAGGGCGTCGAGCGGCTGGTTGATGTCCAGTTCCCGGCACCACGTGCGCACCTTGTCCATCGCGGCCTTGACGGCCTTGCGCGAGTGATAGGTGTAAATGTAGTGCCGGTCGGTTCCTCGCTTGCGGTGGCGCTGGATGTGCCATCCGAGGAAGACGAGGCCGTCGTCGATGTGGGTGATCAATGTCTTCTCCTCCGACAGGCGTAAGCCCATCGGTGCCAGCACCTCGGCGACGTCGCCGCGTATCTGCTCGGCGTGTTCCCGGGGCCGGGTGTGCTATCTCGGAGCAGCCATGAACAGTCAGCCGAGTACAGTAAGGCGTCGGTGCGCAGCCGACACCAGGCCGCCGCAGCTGCTCCAGCGGGCAGGATGGCGGCGGTCGCCAGCGCGGCGGTTGGCTGCCAGGGCTGCCACAGTGCCGCGCATAGCACGGTGCCGCTGCCGCCGCCGATGAAGATGGCGAGGGTGAGCAGGCCGATGGCGCCGCCGCGGGCGCCGGCTCCGGCGCGGGTGGTGGTTTCGGCGCGGGTGGTGGTTTCGGCGGTGAGCAGCGTCTGCGCGATGGCCGAGGCGGTGAACGCCGCGGTGGTGGCCACCGCGACCGCCCAGGGTTGAGGATCGAGCGCGGTGTAGCACAGTGCGGCGGCGAGCAGCAGGCTCACAGCGGCCAGCACATGGCGGGCGGCCACGCGGCGCACGGCGCGGCCGGCAGCCCGGGCCAGCACCGCGGCGATCACGGCACCGGGTAGCAGGAGCACACCGATCTCCGTCGTGCTGTAGCCCTGCCGGGTCAGCAGGTGCGGGGCTGCGTAGAGGACGGCGAACAGGCCCGCGTACACGCCCGCTCCAGCGGTTGCGGCGCGTCGGAACCAGGCAGTGGACAGAATCCCGCGCGGGAGGAACCCGCCGCGGCGCGCTCGGGTGCGCGCGGCCAGGCCGAGGGCGGCGGCTGTCGTGATGGCGGCGACGCTCGCGGTGGTGAGCGCACCGGTCTGCTGGGCAGCGGTCTGCGCGGTCAGCAGCAGTCCTGCGGCGATGGCCGCGAGGAGTCCCGCACCAGGCCAGTCCACCCGTTCCCGTCGTGGCAGACAGACGGTGAGCGGCCAGCACAGGGGAATAACGGCGATGGACAGCACGGGTAGGACCAGCGCCGCCCGCCACGACCAGTGCGTCGCCGCCGCGCCTGCCAGCGGCGCGGTGGCGGAGAACCCGGCGAGGCAGGCGCCGAAGGCGGCCAGCGCGGCTGGGCGGCGGGCGGCGGGCAGCCGGGCGGTGCCGGCGAGCGCGGTGGCGGTGACCGCCCCGGAGCCCACCGCCAGCAGGACGCGGCCGGTGACCACAGCGGCCAGAGTGGGCGCGAGGGAGCAAACCAGGGCACCGCACGTCAGCAGGGTCGCGGCGATGAGGAGGACCGGGCGGCTGCCTCCTCGGCGACGACGAACCCGAACCGGCAAGCCGCGAGGTGCGGATCATGGCCAGGTCCTTCGAGAAGCTCAACCCCAGATCGAGGAAGAGCCTCGCCCGGGTCATCGACGAGTTCCTGCACCTCGAAGAAGCCGCACGCGAAAGCGGACCCAACGCCTCACACCCAGGCGAGTAAGCCCGCGCCCCGCCCAACACTCCGCCGCAAGACCAGGCCTGTCGCCACCCGCCACCGCACAGGCCCGACCCGCCGCTCGGCCGGGACCTGGCACAACACCTCACTCCGAAGGAGCGCGAGCTACCTGAGCAGGTGGACCCGGACGAGCACGCCGGGCTGCTCGCCATCCTGCGTCTCGATCCGGCCGATCTCGCCGACGCGGCGTCCCGGTGAGGGTCGCTCTGCCCGGACTGTTCCCCAGGCGCACACCTCGCACCGCGGGCCCGTGCTTTGGCGGAATGGAGCCCAATCCGCTGCAGCGGGTTGGCAGATCGCCGAAAATCCAAGGTGAAGAGGCACCAGAGTCAAGCCGACGCAGGGCCGACCAGAGAGGGAGCGCACCGTGACGTCGGGATCGGTGAGTCAACGGACCAAGGGCCTGCTCAACAGCCCCGGAGGGCGTGGCCTGATGTGGCGTGGCCCGCCACGGCGCGGCCATGCCCGGCATTCAGCGGAGGCTTCAACAGCTCAGGGCCCGCCTGACCCGCTGGTCGAGCCGCCGCCGCTGAAACAAGCCGATGGAGAAGGAGCAGTGGGAGCAGCCATCGTGAGTGACACCAACCTCGGCGCCGACCGGCAGCGGGGCAGTGACTACGCGGACCTGTCCCGGCTGGTCCGCGCAGCGGGTCTACTCGGGCGGCGGCGAGGATACTACGCCGTGCGCACCGGCCTCGTCGTCGGTTCTTTCGCCGGACTGTGGGCCCTATTCGGTTGGTTGGGTGAATCGTGGTGGCAGCTCGGCGTCGCGGTGGCCCTGGCGGTGGTCTTCGCGCAGGCCGGGTTCATCGGTCACGACGCGGGGCACCGGCAGATAGTCCGCTCGCGCCGGGGGAACGACCTGATCGGCATCGTGCACGGCAACCTTTTGACCGGGATCAGCTACGGCTGGTGGGTGGACAAGCACAACCGGCACCACGCCCACCCCAACACCGAAGGCAAGGACCCCGACATCACCGTGGCACCCTTGTCCTTCACCGCCGGCCAGGCCCGACGGCGGCGCGGCCTCAGCGCGCTGGTCGTGCGGTATCAGGCATATCTGTTCTTCCCGCTGCTTCTGCTGGAAGGCCTGCACCTGCACGCCAACAGCGTGAAGGCTGTCCTTGGCCAGCGCCGCATCGCCCGCCGACCCGTCGAAGCGGGACTGCTGGCCCTGCACCTGGGCGGCTACCTCGCCGCCGTGTTCCTGGTCCTGAGCCCGGCGCAGGCGGTCGCGTTCATCCTCGTCAACCAGGGCGTGCTCGGCCTCTACCTCGGCTGCTCCTTCGCCCCGAACCACAAGGGCATGCCGATCGTCGGCGCCGACGACAACCTCGACTACCTACGGCGGCAGGTCCTCACCTCCCGCAACGTGCGCGGCGGGATGTTCCTCGACAGCGTGCTCGGCGGCCTGAACTACCAGATCGAACACCACCTGTTTCCGAGCATGCCGTGTCCCAACCTGCGCCGCGCCCGACCATTGATCAGGCGGTTCTGCGCCGAGCACGACATCGACTACCACGAAACCACGCTGGGCCGCTCCTGGGCCGAGGCACTGCGCCACCTGCACGACATCGGAGCCCCCGCACCTGCGACCAGCGTCGGCACGCGCTGAGCTGCTGTGCCGCCGGCCAGGAGCTGAGGAGCTGTACCGCGCCGAAACCTCCGCGCTGCAGGTGACCGGGGATGACCGATACGGCAGTCATACCGCTCGGCGGTACTCGTTGATCACCCGGCCGAGCACCACCGCAGGCACCAGGGTTTGGCACCGTCAGCGCCGGACCATCGGCGACAAAGACATGCTGAGCCCTCTGTCTCCATGACTGAAATTGCAGTCCTCAGCACAGGTACACCGGGTGGTGTACCGCCCGGCCGTGGCACACTGGCGGCGACGATCTGACGTTGCTGGCGGCGATGATCACGGCCGATCGGGTGCCTGAGTTGCGGCACGCCGTCACGGCCGCCGCCGCTGCCGCAGGTCTCGCCGGAGAGGAGTTGGACGACTTCGTCCTGGCCGTGAACGAGTTGACGACCAACGCCGTGCGCCACGGCGGCGGCAGCGGGCAGCTGACGCTGTGCCGACTCGGCGATCAGCTCACCTGCCAGGTCAGCGACCACGGCACCGGCATGACCGGTGACGTGCCCGCCCTGCCCGAGCCCACCCGGCCCGGCCGCCGCGGCCTGTGGCTCGCCCAGCACCTCACCGCGGGACTCGTACTCGACAACACCCCGACCGGGCTGACCGCCACCGTCACCGCCACACTTTCCGACGGAAGCGCGCGATGAACAGCAACGAGCTGTGGCAGGCGCGCGCCGAAACCCACCCCGACCGTGCCGTGGTCACCTTGTCCGGAGAACTCGGCCTCACCGCCGTCGACCGGCTACGCGACCTGCTCACCAACACCCTGCGAGCCAACCCCGTCATCGACGTCGACCTGGCCCGGGTGAGCTTCCTCGACGCAACGATCCTCAGCGTCCTCGTCACCGCCCACCAGGACGCCACCGCCGCCAGCGGCACCCTGAACCTGATCAACCCCACCGGCCACGTCCGCAGGGTCCTCACCGTCACCGGCGTCCTGCCCCTACTCGAGCCCGACGACGCAGAAACCACCCCGCCCCACAGAGCCTGACACGCGGCCTGGGACCACTCGCAGGACCTTCTCACCGTCCCGAGTACCCTCCGCCTTCGGCTGTGGCGACGGCCCAATGCAGTCGTGGCCGCTTACTTCCATCGGGCCCGGCGA
The DNA here is from genome assembly GCF_039871625.1 of Micromonospora sp. B11E3. Classification (NCBI taxonomy): domain Bacteria; kingdom Bacillati; phylum Actinomycetota; class Actinomycetes; order Micromonosporales; family Micromonosporaceae; genus Micromonospora; species Micromonospora sp. B11E3. The sequence goes on from NZ_JBDPMC010000048.1 coordinate 17,045, forward strand.
GTTGGCCGACCTTGATGAGGAAGACGACCTGTCAGCGCCGACGACGAGCGCGTCTGGTCGGTCGGAGCTGCCGCGCTGCCACGACGACGCCGACGCCGGTCATGGCGGCGATAACGAGGACTGCCGGGCGGCGTGCTGCGGACGGAACTCGTACGGTGACGTCCCGGATCACGCTGACGGCGGCCGGGGCAGCCTGCTTTGCGGCAGCTTCGCCGCTGTTACGAAGCTTCCCTGTGTTGCGCATGGCGCGTTGGCCCAGTGTTGTGCCGCGTTGCTGCAAGCGGCGCGCGGCGCGGGTGAGGCCGGTGCTGTCCGCCCGTTGGCGTGCTGTCCGCAGCGCTGCTGACCTCTTGCCGCGCATCGCCTCGGCCGCATCTGTCAGCTGTTGCCGGACGCGGCCTTTGACCTGGTTGGCGCTGTCTCGGCCCCGCGCCTTCACGTCCGTTTTGGCTGCCAGCGCGTGTACCGTGTCGGCCAGATCAGCTCGGGTCCGCTGAATGCTCTCGAGGGTGCGGTCCGGGTCGCTGCTGTCGTTCGCCGTCATCGCCGTCTTCCCTCCTTGGCCGCCTGGCGCACCGAATCGACGTCCTTGCGCACGCTGCCCAACGTCGACTGCGGCGCAAGAGGCATCGCGCGGCTGGTCTGCTTCTTCCCGGACAGCGCGAGCAGACCCGCCACCGCGAACAGAACCACCGCCACGATCAGGGCGGCCAGCCACGCCCACATCACCGTGGCCAGCAGCAGGACGAACGCGGCGACGAGGGCACCCCCGCCGTACAGCGCCACCCCGCCCGCCCCGCCAAACATCGCCGCAGCGGCACCAGCGCGCTTACCCTTGCCTGTCAACTCCACGCGGGCCAAGGCAAGCTCGTCGCGCACCAGCCGGCTGATCTGGTCGGTGGCACGCTCAACGAGTTGCGCCACCGTAGCCTGCGCCGCCGGCTCCTGGGCTTTCCGGTCGCCATCGGGTGCGCCAGTCATGTGTCGTCACCTCCTCAACTAACAGGGGGGTTGCGAGCCGAGCGGAGTTGCGCCGATCAGGCGCGGTGCCAAATCCACGTCGCGCCCGGCCTCGGTGCAATCCGGCTCGGGCAGAGAGGAGGCGCCGCGAGTCAGCGAATGGCTGCTGCCGGAGAGGCGGCGTGTCCGCTGGCGCTGGTCGCGGCGCTGACCGTTACTCCGCTTTCGGCGACGGAGGAAGCGCTGTCCAGGGTAGGAAGATCGTCCATCGTCGCGTCACCTAGGGCGGGTCGCCGGCTGGCACGCACAACGGCCACCGCAGCCGCCGCCGCTGTCAGGACCATCGCCGCTGCCTGCAGCAGCGGTCGTTTCCTGCTTCCTCTACGTCTCATTCGCACTTCCTCTACGTCTCATTCGCCCTCCTCGCGTCTCAGCCTGGGCCCCACCCATCGTGCAGTCCAGAAAGAGACAAGGAGTGGCGTTAAGAAGGCTTGTACCTCGTTCGTGCATCGCACGCCGGGCGAGGAACGGGCTTCACACGATGGATCGCCCCGGACATGCCCCTACCGGGGAACGTTTGCGGAGAATCCCGGCCTCGCCGGCTGTGCTGTCAGAACCCGCCCTGACAGCCACCGTGGCGGGCGAATCGATGATGACCCGCCCCCCGGCTAGGGCGACACTGGCCGTCACCGGCGTCGGCGGTTGGACTCGGGAATGTTCGACTCGACCTCCTCGTGGTGGACGTGCTCGTCGATCGGCTGGTCCTCAACCACCTCGTCCTTGGCCAAGTGGACAGACTCGACCGGCACCTGGTCCTTGCCACCACAGGGCGTTCGGCGCGCAGCGGCATCTCCTGCTGCGCCTCACCCATGTCGGCACGAACCTGCCCGGCGTTCTCTACCGTGATCGGCTCGCGCTCGACATACAGCTCGTCGTGCTCGACCGGCACGCTCGTGTGCACGTTCTCGGTGACCATGTACTTGGGCAACACCACCTTGCCGACCGGCTGGCTTTCCGTGCCGACCCGCATCCGCTCCTCGGACCGATTCAGTTCCTCACCGCTGCGCGGTGCGCGCTGCGGCTCCTGCTGCGGCTGCATCTGAGGTGCCAATACAGGTGCGCGGTCTGGTCGGCGTCCAACGGGACATCGGTGCCGGCGTCCACGCTCGGGGCGCTGCTGACCGTCGCCTTGCCCTAGGCGACTATCAACTGCCCGTCCTGCATCTGGGCGTTGCCCGCGGGGCCATCGCCTCCCGCCGACCGCCGGTCCGCACGCTGACCCAGGTCGGGTAGCCCGCAGCGTCGGCCCACACCTGGCCAACGCTGCCGATCTTGTCGCCCGAACTGTCTAGCCCGGTGAGCCGCACCGCCCGCAGTCCGTCGTAGCAGCTCAGATAGCCGACTGCCGTACTGGGCGTCGACCAGGTACAGCTTCCACAGCGCCCGGTCGCTGCGCGCGACCATCAGGCTGGCTTCCTCCCCGACGTAGCTGCCGAGCGGATGATTGGGGCCGCTTGCGCCTACATGGCGGGGGAGGGTGGCTCGGGTGGCTTTCCGTGGGCGCGAACGGCGTCCGAGACGGCGATCCCGGCCAGCACGAGGGTTCCTGTGAGGGCGGCCACCAGTGCGGGTGCGAGCACCATCGCGGGTGCGGAAACGGCCAGCACGAGCAGCCCGACCAGCCGGGACGGGGACACCCGGCTGAATACTTCGTATTCGAATCGGGCTCGTCCGGCCAGAAAGGGCATCCGCAGCGACTGCACCCCGCCCATGTGACGTGAGGCGACCGTCCTGCACGATGCTGCGCACCGCACGCCCTACCAGCACCAGCCGGTCGACAACCGCCCATAAGCACAAGGCGACGCTGCCCGCACGGGGGAACGGGCAGCGCCAAGAACCAGGATATCCGCTGCGTAACCGGAACGCTTCGCTGCGGCGGCCGATCCTCAGCCATCACCGGCCAGTCCGAGCAGTACTGGACGCTCGTGCGGCTGGCTCCTCTGGAAGGGCAGGAGCCGCAGGTCGGAGCTGGCCGGCAACCTCATTATCAAATAGGGTCAACAGATCCCCGGCGCGGCCGGGAGTGCCGACACGGCCGTCTTGTCGGTCACCGCTGCCGTTGTGCATCATCACCAGGAATAGCTGCCTGGCGCACGCTCAATTCGTCGGCGGGATGTTGCGGCGTTGGTGGGACAGGTCGGGGTGGTGGTGTGCGCCGGCGTGGCTGTCTGGGTCGGTGTGGACGGTGGCGCTGGTCAATCGGGGTACCGCGTGGGTGAGTTGGTGCTCGGCGTCGGCGGCGATCTCGTGCGCGGCGATGAGGCTCAGGTCCGCGTCCACGACCAGGTCGGCTTCGGCGTGCAGGCGGTGGCCGATCCACCGTAGGCGAACGGCGGCCACATCACGCACTCCGTGGACTCCCCGCAGGGTCGTCTCGGCATGGTCGACGATTGCCGGGTCCACGGCGTCCATCAGCCGCCGGTACACCTCACGGGCGGCGTCCTTGAGCACGAAGGCGATGGCCACGGCGATGACCAGGCCGACGACGGGGTCGGCCCATCGCCAGCCCGCCCAGGCGCCTGCGGCTGCGGCGACGACGGCGAGGGAGGTGTAGCCGTCGGTACGGGCGTGGAGCCCGTCGGCGACCAGCGCTGCCGAGCCGATCCGCCGGCCGACCCGGATGCGGTACTGGGCGACGAGCTCGTTGCCGGCGAACCCGATGATTCCGGCGGCGAGCACCCACGGCAGGTGGGTGATCTCGGTCGGATGCAGCAAGCGGCTGATCGCGGTCCATGCGGCTGCGACCGCGGACGCGGCGATCACCACGACGATGACGATGCCGGCGAGGTCCTCGGCTCGGCCGAAGCCGTACGTGTAGGCACGGGTGGCCACGCGCCGGCCGAGCAGGAAGGCGATGGCGAGGGGCACGGCGGTCAGGGCGTCGGCGACGTTGTGGAGCGTGTCGCCGAGCAGGGCCACGGACCCGGACAGGACAACGATCACCGCCTGCGCGGCGGCGGTGATGCCCAGGCCGACCAGGGAAATCCACAGGGCGCGCAGGCCTTCACGGGAGGATTCCAGTGCCGGGTCCACCTTCGCGCGGGAGTCGTGTGAGTGCGGGACGAGCATGTGGCGGAGTTTGTGCCACCACGACCCGGGCCCCCGACCGTGATCGTGGCTGTGTGCCTGATCGTGATGGTGATCGTGGTCGTGGTGGTGCTGGCTGGCCGGGTGCTCGTGACCGTGCTCGCCGCCGTGGCCGTGACGGTGACCGTGGTGGTGGTTGTGGTTGTCGTGCTGCTGATCGGGCACTGCCTCAGGCTCCCTCAGAAAACGACCGGCGGACTCGCCCTCGCCGAGTGTCAGGCGGATAATATGTGCTCGTGTACGCACGCGACAACGTTGCAGATGCCAATGACCTGCAACAACGCCTTCCCTTGGACGATGAGGTGGAAGCGGCAACGGACATGCTGCGCATGCTCGCTGACGGCACCCGGCTGCGGCTGATGTGTCTGCTCAGCGCCGGCGAGCAGGACGTGACTGCTCTGGTGCGGGCGGTCGGCGTCGCACGGCCGGCGGTGTCGCAGCATCTGGGCAAGCTCCGGCTGGCCGGCCTTGTCACGGTGCGCCGCGACGGTCGACGCGCCCTCTACCGCGCCCGTGGCGGGCACGTACGCCGGCTGGTATCAGAGGTCATGCACGCCGCCTCGCACCGGATCACCGGTGCCCCAGAGCACGACTGATCGTCGTCACCGCCGCAAGAGGGCTACCGCTGCACTCACTGCCGAGCCGATCATGGCCTGCGCGATGCTCGCCTCCGCCTCACCGCTGCCACTGCCGCCATTGCCACGCACCGCTTGGACAGGACCCAACGCCTGCCCGCCAGCGGTCACAGCAAGCAACACCGCGGCCACCGCGCCCGTGGCCAACAGATGGCGGAGGCCGGCGTGGGTTCCGCAACACGGGCATGCAGTGACGCGACACGTCGACGAGCATGAACCCACGTGAATGGTCAGATTCCGGGTAACCCGCTCAGGCCAGCGACCAGGCCGAGGGCAGCAGCGACGCCGAGGACCCGCAGGACCGACCATTTCAGCCCGAAGATGAGCGCTGCCGCGATCACGGCGATCGCGATTGGTACTGGTCGCACGGTGTCCAGTTCGGGCAGTTGCAGATGCAGTGGCCCGGCGGTGACCGCCCGGGTGGATCGGAACAGGGCGTGCACCGCGAAGTACAGGCCGAGGTTGGCGATGACGCCGACGACGGCGGCGGTGATGCCGGTCAACGCGGCGGACAGGGTGTGGTTGCCGCGGAGGCGCTCCACGTAGGGGGCGCCAAGCAGGATGAACAGGAAGCACGGCACGAATGTCACCCAGGTTGTCAGCAATGAGGCGAGGACGCCTGCGGCCCACGGGGTGAGGACGCCGGGGTGGTGGTAGGCGCCGAGGAACGCCACGAACTGCACCACCATGATCAGCGGTCCGGGTGTGGTCTCGGCGAGCGCCAGGCCGCGGACCATGTCGTTGGCGGACAGCCAGGCGTAGTGTTCGACCGCGCGTTGGGCGACGTAGGCGAGCACGGCGTAGGCGCCGCCGAAGGTGACCACGGCGGTGCCGGAGAAGAACAGGCCCTGTTGGGTGTAGACGCTGTCGATGCCGGTGGTCGCGGCGACGACGGCGACGGGGAGGAACCAGGCCAGCAAGCCGATCGTCAGGATGGTGGTGGTACGCCGCGCCGAGGGCCGTTCGTGGTGCAGGGCGTGGTCCGGGATCAGCGGCGGCGGGCCGTCGTTCTCGCGGTGTGCGTGGCCGGTGGTGACCAGGTGCGGGTGTCGCCGGTGCAGCGCCCAGCCCGCAGCCGCCGCGGCGGCGATGACGACCGGGAAGGGCACTCCGAACACGGCCAGGGCCACGAACGCCGCGCCGGCGAAGCCGATCAGGGTCGGATTGGTCAGGGCGCGGGTTCCGACCCGCCACACCGCCTGGGCGACGATCGCGACCACTGCCGGCGCGAGGCCGGCGAAGACCGCCGTGACCGCCGTGGTGTCGCCGAATCTCACGTAGATGGCTGACAGGAACAGCAGGGCGACCAGGCCGGGCAGCACGAACAGAGTGCCGGCGACCAGCCCACCACGCACGCCGTTGAGCAGCCAGCCGACATAGATAGCCAACTGCTGTGCCTCTGGACCGGGCAGGAGCATGCAGTAGTTCAACGCGTGCAGGAACCGTCGCTGGCCGATCCAGCGGCGCTCATCGACCAGGTGTCGCTGCATGACGGCGATCTGCCCCGCCGGGCCGCCGAAGGTCTGCAGGGAGATGGTGAACCACGCCTTGACGGCCTGCCCGAACGGCACCACGTCGGTAGCTGGCGCGGCGGTCGCCGACGGCGCATCCGTGTCCTGGCCGGGTGTTGTGGCGCGGATCCTGTCGGCTGGGGTCAGCATGCGGCTCGCTCCGGTGATCGGATACGGATCGGGCAGGTCAGGCGGGTGGACGGTCCAGCAACAGCGCTCGGCGGTGGTACTCGTACAACCCGTCGAACAGCGGTCCGGTCAGCTCGAGGACGCGGTCGTCGTCGCAGATCATCGACAGGCCGCGCAGGACGACGTCCATGCCAGGGGCTTCCGGCGCGTCGTAGCGCTCGTCGTCGACGTCCGCCTCGTGCACGATCTCGGCGAGTTTCCACAGCACCGGATCGGTCAGCTCGTACCGGCGCAGGATCGTCTCGAAGGTGCAGTCGCCGCCGTGATGTCCGAGGTCGACGCCGCGCATGTCGAACGGTGTCGCGTCGTGCGGCACCGCGGCCGGGTCCTCGACGAACACAAACACGGCCTCCGGGTCGATGTGGCGGCGGATCAGCCATGCGCAGGCCGCCCGGTCGATGTGCACGCCGGCGCGGGTGGCCCACCTCATGGCCGCTCCTGCAGACTGTCGCCGCCCACCGCGGCGGTGTCCGCCAATGCCTGCACCGCGCTTTTCGCGGCGTCGCGTTCCGGGGGCGGGAAGTAGTCCCGGCGGGTGATACGCCGCAGCTCGCCACGCAGCCGGCGTACCACCCGCACCTGCTCCGCCTCGCCGGCCGTCGCCGCAGCGGCGGCCTCGGCGAGCACCGCCTGGTACTCGGCCGCGCGGGCGTCGCGCATCGCCACGACGATCTCGCGTTCCTGCGCCAGCGTCGAGGGCACGGACAACCACACGGTGGCCGACCCGCCCGCCTCACCGATCTCCTCGGCGAGCCAGTCGAACTGCTCCCGGGTCCGCGCGTCCGCGGGCAGCGCCACCAGCCCGTCACCGAGCCGGGCCACACCGAGGCGCTCCAGCTTGCGCCACACGGCGATCCGGGGCCGCGACGGCTCCCGCGGGATCCGGTACGCCAGCAGCACCCACCACCCCGGCTCCTCTCCGGCCTCGTCCACCACGACCCCCTCCCCAACCCGGATACTGTAACCGTGGTTACGCCGGCCGCAATACGGTGGTGGGGCCAGCATGCTGAGCATGGTCAACAGCCCGGCGCTGTCCGCCCTGCTCGCCGCAACTCCGGCCGCCGCAGCGATCGTCCCTTCGTCGGCACCGCCGCCGTCGCCGCACTGCTCTGCCCTGGCCTGCACGTCATCCTGCGCGCCGCTGGGCATTGGACCACTGGCGGCAGGCGCCGGCCGGCGCGTCGCCGCAGCAGCGGCCTCGCCGGGACAGCCGGCGGACATGTGCCCCTTCCGGCAAGCGATCGCTGCACACGGCCGGGCACTCGTGCCCGGCCTGCTGAAGGCGCCGGGATTTCGAGCGGATGAGCGGTCGTGGCTACTCGGCGGGCTTGGACCGGGGGTCGTCGAACCAGTCCCGGGTGAACTGGCGCAACGCGTCGACGTCGAGGATGTCGCAGGTGACGGTGCGGTAGGCGTTGACCGCCTTGACCGTCTCGCTCTGGTTGAGGGCGGGGCCGCCGACGACCCGGCCCGAGGCGGGGTCGGTGACGAACTCGCGGAGCTGGGCGACCTGGTCGGCGGGCAGACCTGGGGCGTACTGCACGATCACGAACCCGTCACCGATGACATGCCCGAACGACGTCTCGGGCACCGTCTCGCCCGGTTCGAAGAAGTCCTTCAAGGGGTGGCTGCCGCCGGCCGGAAAAGCCTCGGTGCGGTTTCGGACCTCGCAGCCGCCGGTGGTTTCCGCCTGGGCCTGGACCGGTCGCAGCACGTCACCGCCTGCGGTGATCACCAGCACCGCCGCGGCCACCAGACCCGCAGCGACGAGCACCCCGTGGGACAGGCGGGCATCCCGCAGCCGGGGAACATAGTGGCGCAGAACGTCACCGAGCATGAACATGCCGACCACGGCGACGAGTTGCCCGATCTCCACCCCGATGTTGAAGGCCAGCACCCGGGGGATCAGCCCGTCGGACGGCAGCCCGAGTTCCTGCAGGCGGGTGGACAGGCCCAGCCCGTGCACGAGACCGAAGCCGAGCACCGCCGCAGCGAACCATGTCCAGTTCTTCGGCCGTGCGAGCAGGCCAACCACGCCGACGAACACCAGGCTCAACGCCACCACGATGTCCACCAGCACCGGGTTGACGTGCCAGTCGGCGATCGTCGCGGTGAACAGGGTGACACTGTGCCCGAGCGCGAACAGGGAGATCAGCTTCGCCGCTCGCCGCACCTCACGCGCGAGCAGCAGGATCCCACCGACGAACAGCAGGTGGTCCCAGCCGGCGAGCATGTGCTTGGTGCCCAGCCAGACGAATCCCCCGACCGTGTCGCTCGATCCGCCGACACCGTGCGCCCAGGCGACGCCGGGCGCCACGACGAGGCATGTGATCACCGCCGCAGTTACCGTTGCCGTTCGCTGGCCTGCCGTTGACATCGCCTCGCCCCTTCCTCACCTATGCCCCGGTCGTGGAGGCACGGCACCCGCCCGCCGCGGTGGTATCGGGTAGTCGCCGCCCGAGCCGGAAAAGTTCCCCGGCATCGCCCTGCGCTTTCAAGATCCCCAGACAGCACTCGCTCGTGCGTCACCTGATCGGATCGCCACCGCGCCGGCCCTGCCCAGAACGGTCGTAGGATTGGCCGACCGGCTTCGCCGAACGCACAACCTCCGTTCCCGCTCGCCCCGCCGTCGCTGCGTCGGCGGCTGACCGTCCGTCTGGGGACAGTTCACCGACGGAATCACGGTGACTTTCTCCGGGCAACGCGGCGTCGCCGATGAACAGGCCAACAAAGCTGATCATGGACCCTGGCGGGAACTAACACGGTCGGCGGACCGACTACCGGAACATGGGGTGTGAACAGTGGCGTGAGGTGCTCTCCGCCCAGTTGGACGGGGAGGAGACCACGGCCGAGCGCACGGCGGCGGATGCTCACCTGAGCGGATGTGACGACTGCCGTGCGTGGTTCCATGCGGCCGCCGCAGTGACCCGCCGGGCGCGGCTGTCCGTGGCGCCTGCCAGGGACGACCTTACCGATGTCATCCTTTCCGCCCTACCCGCGCCGGCACCGCACCGCCTGCGGCGCCGAATCGCGCTCAGCCTGCGTGCGCTGTTGGGACTGATCGGGGCGCTGCAGCTTGTACTGGGTCTGGCGCAAGTCGGCCGCGGTCCGGCCGGTGGGCACGACCACCTCGGAACCTTCACCTCAGGGCACCTCTGGCATGAGTCGGCGGCATGGAACGTGGCCGTCGGTACGGGGTTCCTGTTCGTGGCGGCGCGACGCACGCCCCCGACCGGCCTGGTGCCGATGTTGAGCGCGTTCGTCGGGACGCTGGTGCTGCTGTCGGTCAACGACCTGCTGACTGGGCGAGTCGACACCAGCCGTCTGGTCAGCCACGGTTTCCTGCTCGCCGGGTACGCGATCGTGGTCGCGTTGACCCGCCCTCGTTTGAGGCCCGACGATCCGTCCCGCCGTAACCGGACGAATCGGTCCGGCTGGCGTCTGCCCGCCGAGGAGGACGTCTCTCCACCGGCGCTGCGCGTGCTCCCGCCGTATCCCGGTTCCGCCCGTTCCCCTGACCGGTGGGCGGCCTGACCAACGTGATCCGGTTATCGCACGCGCGGAAGCGGGCCGAGGCCGCCGCGGAGGACGAGCAACTTGTCCCGTTACAAGGCCTCTCCGCGGAGGCTGCAGCGGCTACCCATCTGAGGCATCGCCATCGGCGTACTGGTCGTCACCAACGGTTGGGCGATGCCGCTGCGCGGCGTCCCCCCTCCTCGCCTTCCCCGCCGTCGACCTGGCGGCCACCGCATGGCGGCCAGGCGAGCCCGCACGGCGAGCTGAACAGCCAGGCGGGCTCGCCGGCCTGCCTCGCCCGCATGCACGGCGCCCTCAGCTCAGGACTCGCTTGAGGGCGGGGTCGCACGGGCCGCCCGGCCGGTACAAGTCATGCGCGTCGCCGACGCAGGACCCACCACAGTCCGCCGAACGCCGCGGCGGCGACCGCCACCACGAGGAGCCACACCCATGCCGAGGTTCCGGAGTCCTGCTCGTCCTGAGCGGCGGCCGGGGTGGGGGACGCGGTCGCAGCCGCCTCGGTGGTCGGCGCAGCGCTCGGGGTGGGTGCGGTGGACGGGGAAGTCACGGTGCCTGCGGGCGCGGCGGCCACGGTCAGCACCGGTGCCGGGTTCTCCGGCTCGGCGCCTGCGGGGTTCGGTGCCTCGATCCACCGGTCCACACGGCCGTCGCTGTAGGTCTGCAACGTCTTGAACACCAGCTGACGGCTATCGGTCGGCAGCTGGCGGATCCGGACGGCATACTCGGCGTCCCGGCCGGCAGGCACCGCCGGACCGGAGACGGTGTAGCCATCGGCGCCGGTCTTGAGGGCCCACCCGGTGGGCCCGCTGACCCAGGTCACGTCCGTCGGTGCGATACCGGCCGGCAGGATCACGCGCAGGGCGGTGATGCCTGCAGTCGTCGACTCCGACTCGGCGACGAAGGTCAGCACGCTGTCAGTGGCGCCGGCCCTTGCCTTGTCCGCCGACACCTCCACGTGCGCCGACGCGGGCCCCGTCGTCAGCAGTAACGCCGCGACCGCGCCGCCAGCCAGCAGGCCGGTCCTCGTCCATCCTCGCACCACGAGGGTCCCTTCTTGATGCCGCGCGGGACGCGGCGACGCCAGGTCTCCTTCTGGTAGTTGGCGGTCGCGGTTGGTTCCCGCCACCCGGTGACGGTCGCCACGGCGGCATCGTCGACCCGCCAACGTTCATTGCCAAGCGGTCTCGCGTTGTTCGGGCTCGTCCCAGGGGTTGGCCAGTCGCGCGCGATCGACGCCGGCGGCGGGCTGGTCCGGCTCCGCGGGGCGGGGGCGTGGCGGCGTCTCCCGTGGCGGGGCGGCCAGCGGCTTCGGACCGGGGTTGGCCGTGACGAGAGCGGCCAGGGCGGTGGTCAGCGGCACCGCGGCGACCAGGCCGAGGGTGCCGACCAGGGACCGGACGATCTCCTGGGCGATGAACTCGCTGTTGAGCGTATCCGCGATCCCCCGGCCGCTGCCGAGGATCAGGACCAGGACGGGCAGCGAGGCTCCCGCGTACGCCAGGACGATGGTGTTGACCACCGAGGCGATGTGTGCTCGGCCGACCCTCGTGGCCGCGCGGTAGAGCCGTATCCGGGACATGGCGGGGTTGGCCGCCGCAAGTGCCGCCACGGTCTCCGCCTGGGTGACGGTGATGTCATCGAGCACACCGAGGGAGCCGATGATGATGCCAGCCAGCAACAAGCCGTGCAGGTCGACGTTCTGATAGAAGATGCCCAGGGTGCTGGCGTCCTCGCTGCCGTACCCGGTCATGTGGGTGAGGTCCATCGCGAGCATCGCCATCACCCCGGTCAGAACCAGGCTGGCCAGGGTGCCCAGCACCGCCACGGAGGTACGCACCGACACTCCGTGGGTCAGGTACAGCACCACGAACATGATCGTGGCGGAGCCGACCACCGCCACCAGCAGGGGCGGCTGGCCGGCGAGGATGGCGGGCAGGACGAACAGCAGCACCACGGCGAAGGTCACCGCCAGCCCGGCGAGGGCGGCGGCGCCGCGCAGCCGGCCGAAGCCGATCACCGCGACGGCGACCAGCACCGTGAGCCAGGCCAACGGGACGCCTCGTTGGTGGTCGCTGATCGTGTACTGCTGGCTGGACGGATCGGCCGGATCGGTCAGCACCAGCACCACCACGTCGTCGCCGACGTCCACGCGCGGGGCGCCGGGCCCGTCGGGCACCGAGGTCTGCACGGTACGGCCAGCCTCGGGGCCTTCGGTGATGCGGACGGTCACGGTTCCGCAGCGGCTCACCGTCAGGCCGGACGGGGCCTCTACGACCTCGTCCGGTGCGCACTCGCGCACCTGAAGGGCGGTGACGGTACCGAGCCTGCGGTCGTTCGCGCCGGACGGGTCGGTCGGGGTGGCTTCGCGCGGCCACAATGCCACCAGGGCGACCACGGTCGCCACCAACATCGGGGCAATCACCGCCGCGACGATTCGGCGTACCCGCCGGGACGCCGGTCGTGTATCCCCATGCTCGTGGGCTGCGCCCATTCCTCGACCGCCTTCCCGTCGTACGTGCTCAGGGAAGGCTAGTCACCTCGATGGCGATCCCCGCCGTTCAGCTCGTCGGCGGCAGGTTGCGGCGTTGGTGGGACAGATCGGCGTGGTGATGGACCCCGGGATGGCTGTCCGGATCGGCGTGCACGGTGACGGTGGTGAGTCGCGGCACGGCGTGGGTGAGCTGGTGTTCGGCGTCAGCGGCGATTTCGTGGGCGACGACGAGGCTCAGGTCACCGAGCGCCGACGCCACCCCAACGCACAGGAGACGACAGGCGAGCAACGGGCCGCCGGCGAGGACAACGACGAGCAGCCCGCACCGAGCGCGACGCACTTCTCACGGGCCTGTCTGCGCTGGTCCACCCTGCGGCACCAGGTTCTGTCCTGAGGGCATCGTCCGCTCGAGCTGGCGCAGCCACCGCAGGAGCACGGCCGTTCCGACGGTCAGGACCGCCACGTCCATCGGGACCCACATCACCAGGCCAGCGAGTTGCTGGTCGATCAGCGGATCCCCGCCTTGTGCCGCCACCACTTCGACGGGGTAGATGGTGGTCGGCGCGAAGGTGAACACAGCGGCGAGTGCGGACGCCGGCATCATCGTGGCGAACAGCAGCAGGAAGGCGACGGGGCCGGCAAGCCGGTGCGGTGCGCGGCCCAGCACGAGCGACCACAGCAGCCAGGCCGCCGCGACGAAGCTGGCATGCTCGGCGACATGGGCGCTTGAATTGGTGAGCGCGAGCATGTACAGGGAGGGCAGGTGCCAGGCCCACACCACGGCGGCATGTGCGGCGGCCGCCACAACGGCGAGGATCACCGGACGGCGTAGCCATCGTGCCACCGGCCTCGCCCGCGCACCGGCTAACCTGCGACGCAGTGAGACCGGCACCGACAAGGCCAGCGGCAGTCCGGCGGCACCCGCCGCCAGCAGCGGACCGGCGAGCAGCAGCAGAATCATGTGCTGAGCCATGTGACCGGTCAACGAGCCTTGTGCCAACCCTTCCACGGCAGGAAGCTGGACCGCAATAAGCGACACAATGCCGATGGTGAAGGCGAGCATGCGCCAAGCCGGCACGAACGCGCCGACACCCCGCCGGCGCCACAGCTCGTTCACACCTCGTCGATATGCCGCAGCCAGGAACGCCAGCAACACAATCGATACGACGTTCGCCAAGACCTCACCTACCTGCGCTGTTGACTCGCGGTACGGACAGTCTCGGCGAGCGTGACGTCCATGTCCGTTCAATCGGAATGTCCGGACTTCCATCTGGTCAGCCAGTAGAGGCTGACGCAGCCGTGCAGGCGCAGCGATCAACGAGCGGCCACCCCGCTTCTGAAACGCGGCCTAGAAGCCAGCGGCGACGAGCGTGAAATCGGCGACGGCGAACGGAATCCCGATGTGGTGAGGCAGCGCGACGCCAACGGCGAGGTGGGTCAGGGCCAGCCACCAGCCCGCCCGGACCACCCAAACGACCTTGGCCCGGCCACCTGCGTCCAGCTCGGGAACGAGTGCGCGGCCGAAGGACCACAGCGAGCAGACGGCCCGGCGTAGTGACGCCACGCCGAAGGGATTGTGATGACTAGGAGGGAATAGGTCCGGGACCAGGTTGGCCAGAACCATCGACAAGGGGCGAGACCCGTCAAGGGGACCGCCGACGATGGTGACGATCGGGTGCCAGATGGGAGACACTTGGTGACGCTCCTTGGAGTACAAGGAGCACCGGGGGCGGGCGGGCTTGGGCTGGGACACCACAACGCCCGCCCTCGGGGCTATAGGGGCCTTGGACCGCGTAGCGAACCAGCGCCGAGCCGGGTCCTCACCCCTGATGCTGGCGGTCGCGTTCGGCCAGGGCGGCCAGCATTCGGTTGTACGCGGCAAGTTCGGCGTCCTCGCGTCCTTCGGCTTCGGCGCGGTCGGCCGCCCGGTCGCGGCGGCGTGCTTCCCGCTGGTCGACCTGGATCCACTGGCGCATCAGCGCGCCCAGCACAAGGACGGTGGGCAGCTCACCGAAGGACCAGGCGACGCCGCCCACGACGCGCTGGTCTTCCAGGGGAGTGGGTCCCCAGGGGCGAGCCAGGGCGATCCACCAGTCCCCGGCGACCAGGGCGGTGGACTGCATCAGCGCGACGCCGAGGAACGCGTGCAACACCATGCTGATGAGCACCAAGACCAGCTTCAGCGGGTGCGGGACGCGCCGAGGGGCGGGGTCGGTGCCGATGACCACCCAGAAGAACAGGTAGCCGACGCCGAGGAAGTGCGTGACCATGGCCAGGTGCGCGGCGTGCGAGCGGACCGCCAGTTCGTACAGGCCGGTGAAGTACAGCACGTACAGGCTGGCGACGTAGAGGGTCAGCGCCACGACCGGGTGGGTCATCGTGCGGGAGACCGGGGAGTGCAGGGCGGCCTGCAGCCACTCGCGGGGGCCTGGCCAGCGCGGGTCCGTCGACGGGGACAGGGCGCGCAGGGCGAGGGTGACCGGTCCGGCGAGCACGAGCAGGATCGGCGCGACCATCATCAGCAGCAGGTGCTGGACCATGTGAACCGAGAACAGCACCGGACCGTAGCGGGCCAGACCGCTGGAGGTCGCCACGACGATCACCGCACAGCCGGCCAGCCACAGTGCTGTGCGCGCGAGCGGCCAGGTGTCGCCGCGGCGGCGCAGCCGCCACACCCCGGCCACGTACAGGCCGGCGGCGGCCAGGACTGCGGCGATGATCAGTGGCTCCGGCAGCCACGCGGTGGCCAGTGTGCCGATGTTCAACGGTGGTGGCATCGGGAATCCGAGCAGGGCCGTCGCGGGTTCTCCTCGCCGTCGCCGAGGGGGGCGGGCGTGCGCGACAGTGCCACGGCGGCGCCGACGGCTGCGGCGAACAGCAGCGTCTCCACGACCGCGACCCGCAGGAACGGCATCCGCCGCCCGGCTGCCAGGGCGGGAATCGCCCCGCGGCGGTGCGCCAGCCCGGTCACGGCGATCGCGGCGAGGGCGGCGGCCTTGACCAGCAGCAGTTGCCCATAGCGGGTGCTCAGCAGGTCAGCGGGACCGTTCAGCCGGACGGCGGCCGACAACACCCCGGACGCAGAGACGCAGACGAGACTGGCCAGGGCGAGGGGTGAGAAGCGACGCACCGCCACGGCCAGATCGGCGGTGCTGCCGCGAGCGGTGACGGCCAAAGCGAGCAGCCCACCAGCCCACACGGTGACCGGCAGAACGTGCAGCAACAGCCCGGACACCGCCAGTTGGTGGTTGCTGGCCGCGGCGGCGTGCCCGGTGAACACCGGCGGCACCACCGCGGCGAGGGCAAGCACCAACGCCACCGCGGCGCCGCCGGGGCGCAGGCTCCTCGCCGCGACCACCGACGCCACCGACGCGAGGGCGCCGCTGAGCGCCAGGGCCTGCCCGAGCGGGATGGTGAACGCGAAGTTCAGCACCGCCCGGACCGACAGCACCTGCGAGGCGGGCAGACCGAACAGATCGACCAGGGTGTAGCAGACCACCACTGCCGCAGCCAGCGCCCACAGCCCGGCGCTGGCCGCTGCGGCGCGCAACCGCCGGTAGCCCACCGGGGACAACCTGCCGCCGTCGTCGCGAGGCGACAGCAGTACCACCGCCAGCAGCAGCCCGACCGTGGTGACCGCGCCGACCTGCACGCCCAACCTGGCGGTGGGCAGCAGCCACGCCGTGGCCGGCCCCGGGTCGGGCAACCCAGGCTGCGTTTTCGACACCGCAGCGCCGCCCCACCACAGCGATGCGGCGCCGACACCCGCGGCGACCAGCACGGCGGCGCCCGGCACCAGCACCGGCCTCCGCAGGATCGCACCCACGTTCATCGCCGGCCCGCCCGCACCCGCCGCAACACCAGGACCCCGCCCGCCAGTACCGCAGCCACCAGCGCCCCGACCACAGCGAGGCTCACTCCTCCGCCCCGGCCGTCGGCAGCGGCCAGGGAGGGCGCCGCCGCAGCCGACGGAGCGTCGCCGGTCGGCGCGGACGACGGGGACGAGGACGCCGTGCCGGTAGGCGCGGCGGTGACCGTGAAGTCGTAGGAGCCCTGCACCGGGTGCCCGTCGACGGACACCACCCGGTACGCCACCGTGTACGTCCCTGCCGCCAGCCCGCCGGCCAGGGGCTGGGTGGCCCTGACGCCGGTCACTGTCGGCTTCCCGGCGGTCACCGGGGCGCCGCCTTCGGCGGTCACCGCGACCGTGGTGAAGGTGGCATCAAGCCGTTCGGCGAAGACCAACTCCACCCGCTCGGGCGCGGACGCCAACCGGCCCCCCTGCGCGGGCGTGGATTCCCGCAGGGCGTTGTGCGCCCACACCGGCGCAGCCGGAACCACGAGGATGGCAAGGGCGAGGCAACACCCGGCCGCCACTCGGGCAGCAATGGACAAACAGTATGGGCGGTTCACGAACAACTCCCGGAAGGGCAACGACTCGTCAGGTAATCGTTGGCGGGCGGCAGATGGTTCCCGGCCGGGTCACCACTGTGCGCCGTCGCAGACGCCGTCAGCGCCGGCGGGTTCGGCCTACAGATTGGCATGCCCAATGGAGAAGCGACCCTGCAACGTCTGCCGGGACGCCGCCAGGACTACGGCGAGATTGGCCTGCGGGTTCAGGATCAGGCGCGCCGAGGCGACCTCCATCCCAGAGGTCAGCGTCCACACACCCACACCTATCATCTACAATCATCAATTGAGTCGATGGTCGTTAGCCTCTGCGCCCACTGGACCGGATCGGACACCCAGGGACTCACGGGACCGGGCAGGACGCCTGGCATGTTCGTCGGACGAGCAGCCACCGAGCAGCCACACGTCCACAAGGGACGGACAAGCAAAGAGCCTGACCCGCGTTTCCGCAGGTCAGGCCCTTACGATCTTGTGCGCCCGAAGGGACTCGAACCTGTACGGTGCCAATACCTGTCGCACCTGGTGTGAGCTAGGGCTTCGTGAGTTCGGGGCACCTTCGTGACCATGGTGTTTCGATTGATCTATCTGGTCACGATCCGCGTGCTCGACGCCCTGCTGCGCGCGGCCCGAAGTGACAACGTCGTGCTCGCGGAACTGCTGGCCCTTCGCCATGAGGTCGCGGTGCTGCGCCGCCAGGTCCACGGCCGACCACGCCTGTCCTGGCCAGACCGGGCGATCCTGTCCGCGCTGGCCCGGCGGCTGCCCCGTGCGGTCCGCGCCCACCGGATCGTGGCCCCGGCGACCCTGCTGGCCTGGCACCGCCGGCTGGTCCAACGTCGCTGGACCTACCCCCACCGCGGCGGCCGACCGCCCGTCAGCGACGAGACCCGCCAGCTCATCCGCCGAATGGCCCGGGACAACCCCCGCGGCCACAAGAGAATCCAGGGCGAACTGCTCGGACTGGCCACCGCGTCGGTCTCGGCACCATCCGCCGAGTCCTGGCCCGTGGCCGCCTCGGCCCCGCACCTCGCGACACCGACACCACCTGGCGGACATTCCTGCGTACCCAGGCCACCGGCCTGCTGGCCGCCGACTTCTTCCACGTCGATACCGTATGGCTGCGCCGCCTGTACGTGCTGGTCGTCATGGAGATCGCCACCCGCCGGGTCCACCTGCTCGGCGTGACCGAGCACCCGACCCAGGCGTGGGTGACCCAGCAGGCCCGCAACCTGCTCATGGACCTCGGAGAACGCACCAGCGACTTCCGGTTCATGATCCGCGACCGCGACACCAAATACGCCGCATCGTTCGACGCCGCACTCGCCGATGAGGGCGTACAGGTGGTGAAGACACCGCCGCGCACACCGAAGGCGAACTGTTTCGTCGAACGATGGGGCCGCAGCATGCGCGAGGAGTGCACCGACCACGTCCTGATCTACGGCCAGCGGCATGTCAGGGTGGTACTGACCGAGTACGTCCGACACTTCAATCACCATCGGCCGCACCAGGGGCGCGGGCAGGTACCACCCAACCGTGAGCCGGGCATCGTGATGCCGATCGACGGCGTTGTCCGACGCCGACGACGACTGGGCGGGGTCATCAACGAGTACCACCGGGCCGCTTAACCGGATCTTTGAATTCGCAGGTCAGCAACTGGAACCGAGTTTTGGGCACCCTACAGGCCAGCCAGCGGACACGAGTCTCAGCCGCAGCCGCCGTTGCGCGCGTCGTTCCTGCAGCGGCACGCTGTCGTCGCGAGTCCTGACCGATCGAGCTGGCAAGATGGCCAGGACTCGGCGGCACGACACTGGGCACTCCGGGGCGCGCGCCGACAACCGGTCGAGGTCACTCACCGACGGGCAGGCGGTCGGAGCACTGGCCGTTCCCGTCGGGCACTACCAGCAGCCTCACGCCAAGGTGTGGATCGACGCCCGCGTCGAACAATGGAAACAGGATGGCGAGCGGCCCGCCGTGGCCGTGTGGACCGCTGAGCAGCTGACCACCTTCCTTGGCACCTTCTTCTTGTCGAAGACCGCGAGTTCGGTGATCAACTCGGAGGCCAACTGCCGTCCGGTACGGCCGACGATGTCGCGCGGGCGGACCGTGTTCAGCAGGGAGCGGGCCTGCGGGGCGGACAGACATTCCTTCGCCCCGCCTGACACGAGTTCCAGCAGGGGTGTGCAGGCGGCTGATGCTCTCGGTGCGGGCCTGGCCCAGGGGCGGCCACCGCGCCGAGCCCGGACGTAGACACCGAGATATCACTGACACTGAGGGCCGGAAGCAACAGACCAGCTGGCCGTGCTCGGAAGGCTGCACGGGCACCTGTCGGTGCAAGCACCTGTGGTGGGCGCGGCGGCCGATCACCGGCACGGACTGAGCCGCCCTGAACTGGCGGCCCGGGCCTTGTTGCGGATGGTCCGGGCCGCTCCACATCCTCGCCGTGGTCAGGCCTTGACTGCCGTATTGTTGTACTTCACCCAGTTGGCCAGGGTCCCGCTGTTGATCCCCAGGTCACGGGCGACCTGAGCGATCGACTTACCCGTCTCACGCACGATGCGCACCGCACCGGCCCGGAACTCCGGATCGAACTGCCGTCGCGTCTCAGCCATGAACCTCTATCCCTCAAGCTCTGGCCTCCACGCTACGAGGGGAACGGCACGTACGCGCGCACGACCGCGACCGGGCGGCCCAGCAGCAGCGCGAGGTGCTCGTCACCGGAGCGGCCGGTCAGGTCCACCGTCCACCGGGTCGTGTCCAACGCCCGCAGCAGCGCCTCCAAGGCGCTCTGCCCGACGCCTGCGGCGCGCACGTCGCGTCCGGCGGCGGCGAGCGCGTTGTCGGCCGCCAGCAGTCCGTCGGCGAAACGGCCCAGGTCGGGGTTCGGCAGGAACCGCCTCGGCGCGGCACCCAGCGTGGCCGACCGTCCCGGGTCCTCCTCCCACGCGGTCACCCGCTCCTGGTCGGGGCGCAGCCGCCCGTACGCGGTGCCGGCGGCGTCGAAGAACTCCAGCGTGCGGTCGGTCGGCGACGGCACCAGGTAGCCGCAGACGGGTCAGGCCCAGCCGCCCTCCGGCAACTGCAGTACCTACTCGCGACCTGGCTCGGGTTCTGCTCCCTCTGCCGCCAACTCGTCCAAACCTAACAAAGCACTACTAACCCTCTCCGCGTGACGCCATTCGACGAGCCACGACACGTGCCAGCGACGAAGGGTCCAGCCGACGAGCGACGGCACTTGCCAACGCCGAAGGGTCCCTCCCGCCAGGAGAGACGAACGCCTGCCGCCCACCGGGTGTCGCCAACCGACGGGCCACCGCACTCGCCAGCGCCGAAGGGTCCAGTCCGCCGACGCCAGCGGGCGTCTGCATCACACCCGGTGACCCCATCCGACGAGCCACGACACCTGCCATCACCGAAGGGTCCAGCCGGCGAGTCACGGCGCTTGCCAACGCCGCAGAGTCCAGATGACGCACAACAGCATCGGCGAGAGCGGTGGCGAGAGCGCGGGCGCTTGATGGCCCCACAGGCATGCCGGTGTTCATGTTCCGCCTCCTTCACGTTTACGAATGGCATTTGGGCTATTTGCCCGTGAGATGTCCAATGGTAGCTTTGCCTGTTCTGAGGCTAACAGTGGACCTCCTGGCTCGTCCGGCAATGCTCGAACCCGCATGCCCCGGCATGACGGAGCCGCCCGGGGTCGCATACGGACGGAACCACCACAGCCGGCCATGCCGCCGCCGGCCGGCGACGCGCCACCGCAGGGTCAGCAGCGCCCAGCGGCGGGCGGCGCGCCACGCCAGGGCTGACCGGCAGGATCGGGAGGGGACATGGTGGGTCCTGGGCGCGCGGCCGATTCGGCCAGGACGGGTCGGGGGATGTGGGCGCGCGCGAAGTGGGTGAGCACCGCCTCGCACCAACCTGGCCAGTCCACCGGCGTGTGCCCGCCGGTGTCCTCCAGGTATCGGAGGTACCCCTCGGCGTGCGGCAGCGCCCTGATGCGTTCGACGAGGCGGTGCGACTGCTCGACGGGGCAACGGTCGTCGTGGCGTCCGTGCCCGACGAGCAGGCGGGTTCGGGCGAGGGCCTGTGCGCGGCTGATCGGGCTGCGCTGCCACAGACGCTGCGGGTCCAGGCGTAGCTCGCCGAGTTCGGCCGCGAGCCAGCGCTGACGTACGCCGCGTGCGGCGCCGCAGAGTGCGGGCAGATCCGTCACCGGCGCCCAGACCGCCGCAGCGGCCAGCAGGTGCGGCTGCTCACTGGCCAGCAGCAGCGCGAGGTACGCGCCGTAGCTCTGCCCGTAGACACACACCGGTTGTCCGGCAACCTCCCGATGCAGGGTGTGCAGGCGCTGTGTCACGGCTGCGGCGTCGACGCCGCCCCAGTCGCCGCGACTCCGTTCGCGAAAGTGAGGGCCGTATCCGGAGCTGCCGGGATAGTTCAGGCCGATGACGGTCCAGCCAGCCTGGGTCAGGGCTGCGATGACCGGGTCGTACTCCTGCTTGAGCAGCCCGCGTGGGCCGCCGTGCAGGAACAGCACGATGCCGCCGTGGCTGTCGACGGTGGGTTGGAACACCCATTCGGGCAGCTCGCCTACGGCGCCGTCCTGGATGGTGCGGTGCTGCCAGCGCAGGGCCGGGGCGCGCCGGGCGCGGGCGGCGGGCCGCCAGGGGCGGGCCTCGCCGGTGGGCAGGGCCCAGCGGGTGAAGGCCGGCGCTGCGGCCGGGGACTGGTACCAGCCGAGCAGGTGCCGCTCGTCGGCGCACAGGCGCACGTCGGTGGCCAGGCCTGGCTCGGGGTACAGGGCGGCGGTGGCGCGGCCGGTGAGGTCGAGAATCGTATAGGTGTGACGCTGGTCGGTCCAGGCGGTGGTGAGCAGCGCCGCACCCGACGGTGCCAGCTCTACGCTGGAGCCCTTGACGTGCTCGCCGAACCAGCGCATGGCGCCGCTGATGGTGTCGTAGACCCCGGGTACCAGCTGGTCGGCCGGGTCGAGGCCGGTAAGGGCGAGCAGTCCGTGGCGCTGCCCTGCGGCCGCGACGGGGCGGATCCCGCCGGTGGTGGGCAGCGGGACCGGGGTGCAGCCGGTGTGGTCGTATCGGTAGAGATGCACGCCAGCGGGTACGGTGGGGTCGCCGTCGAGCAGGCCGACGGCGAACAGCGCGGCGGCCGGGTCCCAGGCGTCGATACCGCGTACCTGGGAGATGTCGGGCACCGGCAGGTAGGAGTCGGTGTCGCTGCGGTACAGGTAGAGGGCGGCCCCCTGCGGTCGGTTCAACGCCACCAGGACCTCGAGATGTCCGCGGTGGCTGGTGCGACAGCTCACAGGACGGCCGAGCACCTCGACGCTCGCGCCGGAAACCGCGCCGGTGTGCGCGTCGACGAGTTCGACGAGGCTGCGGTGGGCGCGTCGCCAGCGCGCGAGGTGGTGGCGATCGGCCCAGCCCAGCATCCGCCATCCGGGCTGGGCGTCAGCGTCCGTCCAGATCGG
This sequence comes from Micromonospora sp. B11E3, assembly GCF_039871625.1. Classification (NCBI taxonomy): domain Bacteria; kingdom Bacillati; phylum Actinomycetota; class Actinomycetes; order Micromonosporales; family Micromonosporaceae; genus Micromonospora; species Micromonospora sp. B11E3. The sequence goes on from NZ_JBDPMC010000048.1 coordinate 39,410, forward strand.
CACGGAGTGGCATGGTGTGCCGTCTGGGTTGAGCGCCCAGCAGGCGAGGACATACAAGGTGTCCCCTGGTGGCGCCTGACCGCCGGTCGTGGTGGCGGCGCGCGTGGGGTGGACGGTCACCGCGCGACTGCGATCGGGGGCGAGGGACAGGTGGCGCGGTGGCGTACCCCATGGCGCGCCGGTGGTGACGCTGGGCATTCCTGCTCACCGCCGCACTGGCAGGGCGGCGAGCGGAGCAAGGTCGGCCTGGACCGCGCGCTGGGCGGCCAGGGTCGCCTGCATACGGGTGAGGGCTGCCGCAACGGGCTCGCCGGGCTGGACCCGTAGGGTGTCGATCATGGCCTGGAGCGCCTGGGGGGCGCTCTGGCGCATGCGCTGAGCCGCGTCGAGGTACCAGTCGGCGGCGGCGCGGGTGTCATCCGCCGTCAGCCTGGCTGCGGCCAGCCGGCAGCACACCCCCACCACGGCGCGTTCGAAACGTTGGCGTGGCGCGGGGTCGGTTTCGTAGCGGCGCAGCAGCCGTTCGGCGACCCGTTCGGCCTCTGTGAGCTTCCCGGCGGCCAGCAACGCCCGAACCATGGGCGGCACGACGTAGACCAGACTGGGTAGCGAGTCGGTTTCGGTGGCGAGGTGCAGCGCCTGCCGGTAGCAGTGCAGAGCCTCGGTGCGGGTGGCGGGTTGACGGGCGTGAACCGCGGCGAGGTTGGTCAGCAGCAGGACACGCTGCTCGGTCAATGCGGTGGTGGCGGGCACGTTGGGGGCGGTGAGGGCGTCCAGGCCGGCCAGTTCGGCGTGTACGGCCGCCTGGTGGTCCCCGTCCCGGTAGCGGACGAGGGCCTCGCCGTTGAAGGTGGCGGCAATGCGGCTGGCGCTGCGTTGCCGCCAGGCGGGGTCGCGCACGTAGTCGCGGGACAGGGAGAAGAGGCCCAGGCTGGCCTGACGGGCCTCGGCCTGGGCGGCTCTGGCCAGGGTCTGTCCGAGGTGGTAGGCGAACAGGGACAGCGCCTCGGAGCTGACACCGGCGCGCTCGGCGATGCGCAGCACCCTGGCGGCGGCCGGCGCCGACAGGCGCGGACGCGCGGCGATGAACGCGGCCAGGAAGAGGCTGTAGGCGCTGCTCTTGGCGACAGTCCGCCAGCCGTGCCGTGCGGCGGCGGCCAGCAGGGCGCGGCAGTACGCCAGGAGGACATCGGGGGTGCGGGCGGTGGCACAGGTGTCGCGGTTGAGGGCGGCCAGCATCGTCACCGCGTCTCCGCTGGCGGCGACGGCGGGTAGCGGTGGGCTCGGCTGCGCGGCGGTGACCATGGCGGCCAGCTCACCGCGGCGCGCCGCGGTGAGCCTGGTGTGTGCGCTGCGCGCTCGGCGCCACTGCTGGATGCCGGCGTAGGTGACCACCTGCGTGGTGTGCAGGGTGCGGGGGGCGGTGAGGGCGGCGACGTGGTCGTGGTCCCAGCCCCGCTGAGCCGCACACGACTGCAACGCGGCGGCGGGTACGTGGCCGCCGGCCAGGTGCAGGGCGTAGAGGACCTCGTCGGTGTGCCGATGCCCGCCGGTGCAGTCGCCAGCGGGGGGTTCACTGCGGGTGGCGTGGCGCAACAGGACCAGCCGCAGCCGGTTGGCCCCGGGCCCGCGCAGCCGCTGCACGCAGGCGCGCAGGAAGCCGATCTGGTCACGGGTGAGTGGACCGAACACCTCGGCCATCAAGGTGGCGTCGGCAGAGGGCTCTGTGCCGGCCAGCCACGTGTCGATCGCGGCCAGGTGGTCGTTGACGGCGGCCTCGCGTCGCTCGCGGCTGTGCAGGACCGACTCCACGGCGGACAGCAGCCGGGCGTCGGGGTCTTCGCCCGAGGCGTGACCGTGGCGCACATCGGGGCCCACCCACAGAGGTTGGTCGATGCCGTCAGCGCCGGTCCACAGGTGCAGGCGCACCGCGCCGCAGCGGATGTCGGCCATCGCCTCGACGGTGATGGCGTGGATGCGCGGCGACGGTGCCTCGATGACGCGCAGCGTCGGCCTGTCCGGCTGCCCGGCTCCGGTAGCACTGGTAACGGGCCGGGGCAGGGGCCGCAGGTCAGTGGACATCGATGTGCGCCTCCCGAGTGAGGTAGCTGGCCCGTAGCGTCGGCTGACAGCGGCTGAATCCGATCGAGCGGTAGAGCCGGTGGGCGATCCAGTTGTCCTCCACAACCTGCAGGCGACAGTCGCTCCAGCCGGCGCGGTGCAGCTGTTGCATGCTGTGTACCAGCAACGCCCGCCCCAGTCCCTGTCCGCGCACCGACGCGGCTGTGACGAGATGCCCGATAAGCGGCCGGCCCCGGTACTGCGTGACCGCGATGGCGGCGCAGGGACCGTCCTGGGTGCTGATCGTGGCACTGGCGTCGGAGATGAGTGGGCCGTAGCAGCCGCCGAGCACGTCGCGCCACACCGCCCGGTCGCCGTCGCGATCGCCCGCCGGGCTCAGCTGCACCAGGCGGTCGACCTCGTCAGGGGCGGCACGCAGGGTGGTGGTGTGGTGGCCTTCGGGCAGCGTACGGGTATGCAGGCGCAGGTGGTCGGCGTCGAGCACGGTCGCCAGGGCGTTGATGCGGTGCAGCGGGCGGACGCCTCGGGCGGCGAGTTCGGCGTCCCAGTACGCGGGGTGGATGGCCACGACCCCGCCGACGCCGTTGTGGGTGGCCAGCCAGCGCGCGGCCTGGCAGAGCAGCCCCGCCACGGCGGCGTCGCGACGTTGCGGCAGGCACTCCTCGAGGATCCACTGCTCGGGTGACGAACGAACGGCGACGGCACTGAACACGGTGACGGCGGCGCGGGTGGCGCGCAGCTGCCAGGTGTTCCCCGACCAGCAGGGGGTGAGATCGAAGCTCACCTCGTCCGACAGGCGCGTCGCGGCCCGGCCTGCAGACCGGGTGTCGGTCCTGGCCGTCAAAATTTGCTCCTCTGCGTGGTGGCGATACTGAGCGGAGCTCGAGGCAGCAGGCCGGCCAGGCGCAGCCGGAAGGAGTGCACGCCCAGGTAGCCGCGCATGTAGCTGGGTCGGGCCTGCCCGCCGCCTTCCTGCGGCCATTTCCACGCGAAACCGCTGCGTATCTTGAGGGCGTCGAGCTTGTGGCCGATACGGCGGGCACCGGCGTGGAACTGCTCGTCGCGGGTGCCATCGGCGAGGTCGAGCAGGTAGTCCCCGTCGCCAGCCAGGCCGTGGCAGCGGCAGCAGCTGCCGAAGGCACGCCCGGCGGCGATGGCGTGTCCGGCACGCGCTGCCGCGTCGCGCAGCAGCGGGTCGCCGGTGGCGGTGGCGGCGGCGAGCAGGAAGATACCCACGCCGGCCGCCCCGTTGCACCAGTGGGTCCAGGCAGTGGCCGTGTGCGGGCCGTGTCGCCAGGACAGGCCCCGCCCGCCGGCGACGGGTTCGGCCCGCTTCAGCAGGTGGTGGGCCAGACGGTACGCGGTGTCCACGGCGGCGGTGTCGTCGGTGGCGGCACCCGCGTGCAGCAGGAAATAACCGATGCCGGCGCTGCCGTGGGCGAAGCCGTAGCTGAGGGCGGAGTCCCTCGGCCACAGCAGCAGACCGTCGTGGTCCTCGGCCCGGTCGAGCAGCCGCCCTGCGATGCTGGCGACGACACGTCGGCGGTGTTGCTCCCCGCACCGACTGAGCAGCGCCAGCTGGGTCAGGCCGATCCCGGCCCAGCCGTGGGTTATGTCGAAGCCGTCGTGGTCGTGCGCGGCGAGCGCATCGGCCAGTGCGTCGGCGCGGCGCCGCCAGGTGGCGCGCCGGTGCGGATCGGCGACGGCGAGTTCATCCATCAGCCACGGCAGCGCACCGAGGCCGAAGTGCAGGCCGGCTGGCGTCTGCCCGGGCAGGTAGGGGTGGGTGGTGTAGGTCCATTCCAGCAACTCGGCGGTGTGACCGAGCCATCGCTGCTGCCCGGTGGCCGCCCACAGGTCGAGGTAGAACCGGGCGATGCCGGCGGTGCCGGAGTGCAGGCAGGCGGGGTGGAACACCCGCGACGCCCAGGGCCGCGGCCATGGCCAGGTCCTGTTGTCCCATTCCACTCGGCCGACGAGCTCCTCACCGGCCTCGACGGCCTCGGTGAGGATCTGCTCCGGTGACGTTTCTGGCACCGGCCGCGTGGGGGCCACGTGGCCGGCGAGGTGGGCGCGGACGTACTGCAGGTCCGCAGCCACGGAGCCCGTGTCGTCGGGGCCGAACGCGTCGAGGATCGCGTCGACGTGCCCGCCGATTCCGGCGGACGGGCTCAGGTAGGGGTCGATGCCGGTGAGGATGAAGTGGGTGACTGCGGCCAAGGCGTACTCGTGGTCACCGCTGTCGGGGTCACGCCCGGGCCCGCGTGGCCGGGCGTAGCCCGGTGTCCAACCCCCGAAGGGGGGCTCGGGTGAGCCCGTCAGCTCGAACAGCTCCACGTCGATCGCACGGTAGTGGTCACCGTCGACGAGGATGTTGTTCGGGGTGAAGTCACGCGGGTGGACCCCGTGGGCGCGCAGCCCTTGCGCCAACTCGGCGACCCGGCGACACATGTGGTGCAGCACGGCCGCGCTCACGGGCTGCCGGTAGTTGATGTCCTCGATGCGGCGCCGCAGCGTCACGCCTGGCAGGAACTCCTCCACCAGGTAGACGTTGCCCTCTTCGACGAACAGGTTGAGCGGCTGCGGTGCCAGGCCGGTGCCGGCGAGACGGCACAGGATCACCCATTCGTTGCGCAGCCGTGCGGTGGTGTCGCGGCCCAGCACGTCGGGGCAGGTGCCGGCGCGGCCTTCCTTGACCACCACCTTCCGGCCGCGCCACACCCCCCGATAGACGCCACCCTTGGCCGACTGGCGCAGCACCTGGTGTATCGCGATGCCACGACCGAACAGCCCGCCGCCGCGAGCGCCGCGGGGCCGGTGGGACGGCCCGGGGTCGGCCAGGCCGGCTGGCGGCACCACCCACGCGGGCCGGTGTCGCCCAGGGGCGCGTTCGTCGGGCACCCGCCGACCCTGCGGATCGACGATGAACCCACTGCGCCGCTGCTGCGCCCCGGTGAACCCGACCTTCGAGGTGAACGCCCCGTAGCGCAGGTACACGTTGCTGCCGCGCTGGTAGCGCCGGTCACCAGGCACGACGGGGGCGTCGAAGTGGCAGGTCGCCTCGTGCAGCTGCTGCGCGAGCGTGGCCAGCAGCTCATCGGTGTCGAGGTAGACGGTGATGAACTTGCCAACCTGCGTCAGCGGCGTCGGTGGGGTGCACAGCCGCACCAGTTGCGACAGGGAGTGGGCGGCCTTGAAACGTAGCCGTACCGGCATCACGGCCGCGGCGACAGCACGGAGGGTGGCTGCGGCGTGCACCGGCACCGCGCTGACGTGCAGCTTCCAGCCCTGCTGCGCCAGACGCCGGTCGGTGACGGCGTCGAAGTGCCACCAGCCGGCGTCTGCGTGCAGTTGGTAGGTGTCGGCCCACGCCACAGCGAGGCGGTGCGCGGTGTCGGTCACGGGGTCGACGAGGTGGCCGGAGTCGCCAACGAGGTGCCCGGCGTCGATGGACATGGTGGCTCCGTGAGGTCTCGGGCAGGATCAGGCCAGACCGGGGGCGGATCGGATGGGGACGGTGGCGGGCTGCGGATCTGGCACGACGGCCTCCGCAGCCCCCCACCGCATCGCCCTACTCATTCCTTCTCACTCTGCATCGTCCACGTGCACAGCGTGCAGAGTGACGGGTCCTCCAGCAGGAACTCGTCGTCGCCGTATCCCAGTTCTAGGAGGTCCTCGGCAGTCAGCGGCTCATGCTCCGACATTGATCACACCTCCCTCCACTGCTGTGACATCGACGACCGGCACACCGCTCGCGGCCAGGCAGACGCCCCGAGTACCCGACTGGTACCGGTGGTTGACCTCCGCGAGTCGCGCCCGTGTCTCCCATTGGCTATTTTGCCCGTACTACGCCAGGGTGGGGCGAACTCGACAAAACGGGTTGCTGTAAACCCCAGCAGAGGGCAGGCCGGATCATCCACCCGTGGCCGCTGCAGCGACCTCGCCGTTCCGCAGCGCGGGATTGCCTGCCTCCGACAGGACCCCGTCAGCTGTCCGTGGCCAATGAAAGAGGCCGCTCCACTTCTTGTGGAGCGGCTGCCCGCGTGACCCGTCGAGGCAGCATCATGCACAGGTTCTGGTCTACCGGCGGGCTTGTGGACGTGTGGCTGCTCGGTGGCTGCTCATCCGACGAGCGTCCCCTACGTCCCGGCCTGTCCGGGGATTCCGGGGGGTTCCGGTCCGGTCCAGCGGTCGCTGGGCTGAATGATCACCGAATCAATCATCGGGAGCCGATGTCGTGGACCCCCGGTCCGGCGGGGTATCGGCGCGTCGCCGTCAACGGACGGATAAAGCAAAGAGCCTGACCCGCGTTTTCGGCTATTTTGATCTTGTGCGCCCGAAGGGACTCGAACCCCTAACTTTCTGATCCGTAGATCGCGGCTGGCCTACTGGTCAGGGATGGAGATGCCGTCGCCGTCGAGGGGCGAGCCGTCCAGTGCGCGGTCGGTCTCGACGGCGGTCAGTTGCACGCTCACGTCGCCGTCGGAGGTCGGGAAGCGGGTGAAGTTCAGCAGGACGAATCCCGATCGCTTGCTGCCCCGCACGGCGTTGTTGAGGGGTGTCGTGCGCACGCCCTCGACGAGCCACTGGTGGAGCGGTTGCGCGTCCTCGTCCCGCCAGCCTTTCAACCGGGCGCGGTGAACCGCCAGGGTCAGCTTCTCGGCCAGGTATGCGGGGTCGCAGACGCTGACGATCGTCAGATCGAGCTCCTCGAACCGGTGCGCCGCCCCGAACTGCCACCGTACCCGCACCTCACGGACGCCCGGGGTCAGCGGCCGGCCGAAGAACATCCAGTCGTACGCATCCATGAAGGGCGCGTGGCGCTTGAGCCAGCTCTCCCTGTCCCGCTCCAGCACAACCCAGGGCGAGGGGATCTCGTTGAACTCGTCGGTCCACACGACCTCGGGGATTTCCCAGGTTTCCAGCCAGGATCTGACGCGTTCCCGGTTGGCCACGAACTTCGCTCGCAGTTCGTCGTGCTGACGGCGGCGTCTAAGCACGGTCGATCACTCCCCGTAATCCCAGTCGAGGCCCCAGATACGGACATTGCCCTGGTGGTCGCCGGTGACGACGGTGCTGAAGGAGGCATCGGCGCGTACCGCGTTCACCCGGGCGGGATGGCCGTGCAGCGTCCGGATCCGGCGTCCTGTTCGCAGATTCCAGACATCGACGGTCTGGTCTCCCGGGTCCCCGGCAAGGGCGAATCCTCCGTCCGGAGACACCGCCACCTCCTCGATCCCGTAGGTGGGATGGGCGGGATCATCGAGAATTCTCCCGTCGAACACCAGATCTCCGTTCGCGACGTTCCAGACGACGAAGCCCTTCAGACCGGCGATGGCGGCAAGGCGACGGGCGTCGGTGAAGGCCAGATTTGCCGAGGAGCTGTGCTTGACCCACTCGAGGTGGTACAGCGGGCGCCTGCCGCCCGGGCGCCACGCGGTGAGGCGGGTCATCTCGGCCATCAACAGCACGCCGGAGGCGAAGCGGATCTCCGTATGCGGGTCGACGTGCGTGAAGGTCTTCACGGACTTTCCCGTGTCCATCGACCGGACTTCCACGGTGGTCGTATTGCCGGTTCGCAGTTGCACGGCGATCAAGCGGGACTTCTCGTCGGTCGTGACGCCGACGATCGTTCCGCGCCCGGTGCGGATCGCCGCGACGCAGGCCGCCGCCTCCAGTGACCACAGCGTCGCCAGCCCGTGCCCGAATCCGACCGTCAGCAGGTCGCCCGAGAGGTCGAGCGTCGTGTTCCCCTCGTCGCGGGGCAGGGCGCCGGCGACCCTGAACCGCGGCCGGAACGTCACGGTGTCGTGGCAGGCGACCGACCCGTCCGAGTAGCCGATGACCAGGTCACATCCGGCTCTGGCGAAGTGCAGCGTGGTGGCGGGGTTCCGTTGCTGGATCACCGAACCCGCCTTCTCAAGCGTCTCCAGGTCGAAGATCTCGACCTCGTCGACGTTGGCGGGAAAGGCGAACAGTCGCCCGGAGTCGCTGACGTCGAAGGTTCCACGGGTGAGCATCAGATTGGACAACTCCTGCTCCACCCAGATGCCGGTCAATCCGGTCCGCCGCAGGTTCCGGCCTGCGGCCCGTGACGCCCGACGCAGGCGAGGATGGCGGTCATAGCCGGGAATGGCCCTCGCCTCGCGGATCGCGTCGGCCGCACGCCGACCCTCCCCGGCCACGATCATCCCTTCGATGCGTTCCATGACCTGCTCGAAGGCTCGTTCCTCGTGCGCGAGGGCACCGACCGGGCGGGGCGGCGCATACGACCAGGGGGCGAGATGTCCGCTGAGCGGCATGGGGAGGCGGGACAGCGACGTCTGGCCGCGGTGGTAGCCGTCCGATTCGGCGATGACGGCGTACCCGCAGTCGCCGCTGAACGCCGTGGCGTCGCGATGCGAACCCCGCTCCCAGTCCTTGGGGAAGGTGCGGACGCACCGGCGGATGGCGAGCTCGAGGACCTGGAGGTCTCCGGTCCCGGGGTCGAGCAGGGCCCAACCCGCACGGCCCGAGACGCCGAGCATGCGGCATCCCATGAGCCAGGGAACCTCCCACCGTCGTGGCTCGGCCCAGACCCTCATGTCCACCATCATCATGGAGCGGAAACCGAGCCTCAGGACGACTGAGCCGTCCGCGGCCAGGGCGACCTTCCGGTCGTCAAGATCCATCTTGTCGGGAGGTATGAACAGGCCCCGCATCCTGGTGCGACGCAGGGGCCACCACTGCTCCACCCGGTGATCGACGTCGGAGTTGTGAAGCCCCAGCGAGGCGGAGACGCACACCTCGGCGTCCTGGCCGAGGATCACCCGGGTGACCCTGCCCTCATGGGGCTGGATGTCGACGACCGACTCCCATCCGCCGGTGCGGAAGACGAGGACGCGGCCGTCGGCCGTTCCCACAGCCGCGAAGCCGCCCTCGGGGCTGAGCGCCACGGCCGTTCCTCCTTCCAGCCGGCCTTCGAGATCGGCGGTCCCGTCGGCGAGACGCCACCGCTCGACCAGCGAATCCTGGTAGCAGACGAGGACCCGGGCGCCGGCGTGGTCGATGGCGACGTCGACGGGAGTCCGACCGGAATCGGCGAGTTCACCGACAACCCGGCCCTCGAACGCGTTCCAAATCCGCACCCGGCCCGACTTTTCGGCCACCACCACGTGTGTCGCGTCGTGGTCGCAGGCCATCGCCACGACCTTGCCGGACACCTGCCCGAACACCTCGAGCGTGCCCCTCGGCTCCAACTGGGCGCAGCGTTCGCTCGCGGCCGCGATCTCGGGCGAGCCCGGATGCTTCCGGTTCGCCTCGGCCAGGTGTTGCGCCGCGAGGACACCGTCGCCGCGTTCCATGTGCACCATCGCGGCCAGGTAGTCCGCTTCCCAGGAGTCGCCGGTGGCGTGCAGTTCCGACAACAGCGTCTCGTCGGTGACGAGCCCGTCGGCCCACCTGATGATCCCGTGGTTGTAGACCGCGCGGACGTTGTGCGGGTCGATCGCCTTCGCCCGCTCGAACAGCTCGATCGCCCGGCTCTGCTCGCCGAGGTCCCACAGCGACAGCGCCTTGTTGGACAAACCGTCCGCCCTGAGGGACGGCGAGACCCGGTTGGGATGCGGGTAGTGGCTCCCGGCACGGTCCGCGTACACGTCCAGGAGGACCGCCTCCGCTTCACCGGTGTCGCTGATCCGGGACCGGGGATCGCGCGCGAGGCAGCCCGTCAGGAGGTCGCGCAGCGCCGACGGGAGATCGTCGCGCAGCGCCGCCAGCGCGTCCGCACCGTCGTGGCCCCACTCCCAGAGCCGACGCCCGTGCAGCAACTCAATCACCGTCAGCGCCCAGGACCACATGTCGCTGGCCCGGCCGATCCTGCTGTCCGGATCGACCTGTTCAGGCGAGCAGTACTGCGGCGTGAACCCGCCGAGCGTCGCGTACGCGGTCTCGGCACCGCCCTGCGGGGGTTGGACGACGGACGCCTTCGCCTTGGCCGTTCCGAAGTCGGTCACCCTCGCCGTCTCGCCGTCGTACATGATGTTGGAGGGCTTGATGTCCTGGTGCACCAGACCCGCCGCGTGGGCGTGCCCGATGCCACGCAGCATCTGGATCGCCACGTCGAGGGCCCGCGGCACGTCGCGGCACCGACCCTCCCGCACCGCCGCGGTCAGGTCGCCGCCCGTGACCCATTCTGCGAAGATCACCGGGTACGCGCCGACGCGCTGCACGTAGTTGCAGCCGACCACGTTGGGATGGGGGTCGAGATCGGTCCAGGCCTGCGCCTCCTGCGCGAGCAGGTCGAGAATCCCGGGTGCCACGGCCAGGTCGGGGCGGGGCGTCTTCACGGCGAGGTCGACGCCCCAGGCGAGGTGATGGGCCCGGTACACGAATCCCATGCCGCCCGTCGCGACGACCTCCTCGATGCGGAATGTGTTGAGGACGGTCTCCCCCGGTTGCCACTGGATCACCTGCTCCGCGTTCACACCGAGGCCCTAGTCGACGAGCGCCACGTAGATCGGGCTGCCCAGCAGAGTGCCGTTCGGCCCGGACTTCTCGGCCAGCCGCTTGGCGATGAACTCGACTCGTTGCGTCGGGCCCGGCAGCGCGGCCCCGATCTGCGACAGCGATTCGTGGAAGCGCTCGTCGTCGAATTCACCCGGATCCGGTTGCAGTTCCTGAAGCTTGCGGAACAGGTACGGCGGGACCGATCCGAGCGGTTCGGCATCGCCGCCGCCGACCACGTGCGACGCCGACCCGCCCAGGACGATGACCTGGTCGTCGAGCGTCCCCGCGAAGACCACGATCCCGGCGGTCGGGAAGACCTTCCAGCGCATCTCCAGGCATGCCTGAAAGTAGGGGCCTGGCTCGGCGGCGGTACCGATCTGGTCGGCGTCCTGCAGGTGCCGGATCACCTTCTCCAGCTTGTCGAGGTCGTGGCGCTCGGGCAGGACCGCCTTGCGGCTGTAGCGGACGACCTTCAGATCCACGGCGAACTCGGTCTCGTGCTGTGCGGAGGAGACGACCTGTGCCGCGAGGAGCCCGATCTTGAGTTGCGACAGGTAAAGGTAGTACGTGAGGCTCACAACGCCCTCCGATGACAGGGAAAGGCCTGAATCTCAGTCTACGTGGCGCATGCTCGCACCGTCGATCAACAATTGACGCTGATCGCTATTTTGGTTGCGGTTAGATGGCCGGGGTCTGTTGCGTTGGGCGAAAGCATGAGCGACTCCGGCTTGTCCTGTAGTCTGCTTGGCCGGCGAAGTTGTCGTCTCGCGCCCGTTCCTAGTAGTGCCTTGTTAGTGAGGTTCCCCCGGTAGCTCGGGGACTTTCGATCATGCTCTGATGGAGCAGCGTAACGTGTCGTTGCTTGCGTGGATTCCTCGAGCGTGGAGGAATGATCAACTCGGGACACGCGGAGCGCGCTGCTGGCGCGTCGCCCGGGCATGTAGATTCCGTCACCCAACGCCGTTGACGTTTGTCGATTGATTTAGTGATCATCAGTCCGGCCACCTGCCGGACCAGGCCGACCCCTTCCGGAACCCGCCGGACCGGGCGCGACACAGGAGATGCTCGTCGGACGAGCAGCCACCGAGCAGCCACACGTCCACAAGCGACGAACAAGCAAAGAGCCTGACCTACGTTTCCGCAGGTCAGGCTCTTATGATCTTGTGCGCCCGAAGGGACTCGAACCCTAACCTTCTGATCCGTACCAGATGCTCTATCCGCTTAGCTACGAAGGTCTTCACGCGTCCGGCCCCGTCCGACGGGGTCCAGCCGCAACCTGCCAAGTCCTAGCAGGTCCAGGCACCATATTGCTCTTGGTGGATACCCAAGAGCCCTCCGAAGGAGGTCCTATATCCGGGCTTGTGCCCGTACGTCCGCGTCAGTTCGCCGACGTCCGAGCGGACACGGAGCAGCCATCATGACATACGTCGGCGATTCTCACCACCCACGTACGCCATCAGGATCGACTCACGTTGCCGCCGCTCGGTGAGCAGACAGCGACCCGCGGCCCGCCATCTCGGAAGACGGCACTGCGGGCACTATGCCGCGGATAGCTCCCCAGGTGGTCAAACATCCGGTTCGTGATGACGAGTCACCGTAGATGGGAGTTTTGTTGTCGCACTGAGATCGGGTGTGCGCGGTGGTGAAGGCGTGGTGAAGCCCTGACGGAAGGGGCGGAGGGCGGCTCGCGGTCAGATGGTCGCCGCCGGGCCGGCCGGGGCTGTCCCGGCGGCGGGTGTGCTGACAGAACCGGCCGTGACCTGCGCCGTGAGCCGGTGTGAGTGGTGTGGTGGGCGGTCAGGCGGCCGGCTGGCCTGGATGTGTGGTGGTTCACGTGTGGGTGGGGATGGCTCGTGTCGCCGATGTCGACTACCGTCGCTTTACGGTGAGGGGTTAGTGGCTCTCGGTGATCAACATCTTGGGTGGCGGTGGAGGCGTCGGTCGGGTTGCGGGGCGGGAAGTTGGGGCCTCGGCCGCCGGGTGGGGGCAGTGCCGAGGTCATCGCCGACGAGGTGGTCGGGGGCTGGGGTGGCGGTCAGCGCGGTTGACTGATCCGCGCTGGGTGCCCTGATTCGGGGCGGGGAAGGGAGCGTTGCGCGTTGGCTGCCGCCGTTCCGACCGTTGAGCTCGACGAGAGCGCGATGCGGGTTTTGGAAGGGTTCACCGGGTTCAAGTTGTCCCGGACGAAGCTGCCGTTGTTGTGGCAGGACATCGGCACGGCCGAAGTGCTGGAGCATCGGGTGCGTACGGTGCTTGGTCCGTTGCTGGAGCAGACGATCAAGGCGGTCGGTGAGGCGGGTGAGGGCGAGGTCTTCGACCGGTTCGTGGCCCAGACCGTTCCGTTCGTGAGGAAGATGGCCGAGACGGCCGACCTGCTGCTCGCCGTGATCGAGGCGGAGAAGAAGTTCTTCCTCGAGACGGAGACCGGCAAGCGTACGGCGGTGGCCATGTTCAGCTTCATGCAGGCCGAGTTTGCCGTCGCGGCCGCGATGTGGTTCTGGAATCCGGTGGGGGCGGCGGCACACGTCGCCCAGACACGGTCGATCATCCAGGCGGTTCTGCGTTCGGCGTTGGTCCGGTCGGCGGCGAGCGGCACGGCTGTGCAGATGTTGTTCATGCCGGGTTCTGCGTTGCTGGCCGAGGTGTCGATGATGACCGATGGTCTGCAGTCCGGGGTGAACTGGGCGGCGGTCGGTAAGCAGGCGGCGTTCGCGGGGGCGGTGGCGTTCCTCAGCACGGTGGCGGGGCCGGCGTTGGGCAAGGTCGCTGGCGCTGTCGCCGGCGCTGTCAGCAAGCTGGGCGTGTCGGATGCCACCAAGATTCTGTTGACCGATCTGCTGACGCGGCCCGTGCTGGAGACCGGCGGGGAGGTGATCTTCGGTATCGGCTCCGAGGGGATGGTGCTGGGGGACGTCACCCTCGATAATGTCGGTGCGGATCTTGTTTCCGGGGCGCTGTCGGGGGCGGGGGGGTCGGCCGCGAGCGCGCTCGGGTTCGTGTTGAGTCGCGCCGTGATGCAGCCCCGGGTGCAGGTGCCTCGCACCGATTTCACGCCGGACGGAAGGCCGGTCCTGCCGGTGGCGTCGACACCGGTTGGTGGGGACACGTCCACGGGCTACCAGAGCGGGGTCGACGATCCGAAGGCTGTGGGTGCCGGCACGCAGGCCGCGCCGCCCACGCCGCCGCCCACGCCGCCGCCGCTGCCGGCAGTGAACCTGCGCACGCCGAACCTGGACCCGTCGGTGCCGTCGTGGTCGGTGCCGTCGATGTCGATGCCGGGTGCGCCGGCGCCGCAGTGGGTCGCGGCAGCTGGTGCGCCGGTGGTCGAGCAGTGGTATCGGTTCCAGCAGGATCTGGTGGACCGCTACGGTGGGCTGCTGGCCGGGGTGGCTCGGGCGGGCAAGAGCATGGCCGGGCTTGCCGTGCCCGTCGAGCGGGTTTTCGCCGGGTGGGTCGACGCCCGGCAGGGTGATCCCGCTGTTCTGGCTTTCCTGTCCGCGGTCGGTCTGCCGGGTACCGCGCTCACCGAGGGGTATCTGACGGGTGTCCGGGAGCGGGCGGTGGCCCGGATGGCCGAGGCGTTGGCGTCCGCGGGTGAGCAGATCCCGGCCGAGG
>NZ_JBDPMC010000049.1:0-51939 GCF_039871625.1 Micromonospora sp. B11E3
TATCTGTACCTGGCCGCCGCCATCGTCACCATCCGTCAGCTCATCACTCGAGCCCGAACCCTCTACCGCTGGGACGCCCGACCCACCACTCGCAGACTCAGATGACACCTATTGCCGGTCGCTCTTAGTCAAGCAGGCCGCGTATGGCGCTCGCGAGATTGGCGAGTCTCTCGTCGGCGCGGCGGCGTCGGTGTTTGACCCATTCCTTGCCTTCGGCAGCGACACCTTCGAGGACGTGCAGGGTGTGACTGAGCCCAGCGGCGTCCAGCGACAGTTCAGCGATCTTGATTGCGTTTTCGTCGTGCTGGAGCGCCTCGTCGGCAGGTTCGCTCACTCGGACTGAGATGGGTTCTCCGTTGAAGAGCGTCAGCTCGAAGGTCTGCCGCTGTGTGGCGATCCCGTCAATCCGGACCGCGGCGACGGCGTCGAAGCGGTAATTGAGTCGTTGGGTCGTGCGGTGTGCGCCGGTTTCGAAGTCGAGATCGATGTTGACCTGCCGGACCCCGTCGTCCGTGAGCAGGAACAGCAGCAGACGGTACCGGGAGTACCGCCATGGTCTGCGGATACCGCGCCTTTTTACAGGAGGGTGCCGGTGCCTCGACCAGTACTACCTGCTGGCCGGTGACATCATACGGCTGCACCGGCTGCGCTGGGTCATGGAGACGTCGATGCTCAAGACCCTGGCCCGTAAGCACAAATCGACGGTGTCGAGAATGGCCGCCAGACACAAGGCCAAGACCGTCACACCGTACGGGCCGCGCACGTGCTTCGAGGCCCGCCTCGACCGCGATAGCAGGAGTTCACTGGTCGCACGGTTCGGCGGGATCCCGCTCAAACGGCAGAAGACAGCGGTCCTCATCGACCGGCAGCCGACCCGGCCGATCTACGCCCACAAGGAACTCATCCAGAGACTCCACAAGGGCAGAGCGTGGGCGGAACGGATTCGCCTTCTATCGACGCTTGACTACAGTCAAGCGGCACGGCCACGACGCGGTCCGCCGGCTGCGCGCGATCGCCCCCGACCTGATCGACCAGACGGCCGAGAGGAGTTCGCGATGACCGCCCGACTCCGCGAGGCGCTGCGCACCGCCGCGGCCGACGTCCCCGCGTACGAGGTGTACGAGCGGGCGCTCGCCACCGCCCGCCGCTCCCGCCTGCGGGCCGCCGGCGCGACCGCGGCGGCGCTGGCGCTGGTCGCGCTGGCCGGGGCGGTGCTGCCGCTGGTGCGTACCCCCGCGGTCGACTCGGCGGCCGACGCGCAGGCCGCGCTGCCCGACCGGGTCGGCGTGCCCCCCTTCGGCAGCCTGCACGCCACCGACCGGCCGCGACTCGGCCCCGCCTCGGTGATCTTCACCGGGCAGGCTCCGGGGCTGATGTGGGGCGACGAGGGCAGCATCGTCGCGGTCGTTGGTGCGGACACCGACCGCTACCGGATCATCAAAGGCGAGCGGGAGGCGCAGGCCGGCGAGGACATCGTGCTGTCCCCCGACGGTCGCCGGGTCGCCTTCAGGTCGGTCGGCTTCGCGCGCCCCCGCGTGGAGATCGTCGACCTGGTGGCCGGGCGCAGCCGTACCGTCGCCAGCGGAGTGTCCGGCACCGTGATGGCCGAACCGGCGGCGTGGTCGCCGGACGGCCGGGCGCTGGTCGTCCGGGACACGGTGCCGACAAGTCCGGAACGCAGCGACTACCGCGAGGTGCTGAGCATCGTGTGGCTGGACGGCAACCGCCCGACCCGGCTGGCCGACGGTCACGAGAGGGGCGCGTCGCCGGTCGCGTTCGCCCCGGACGGCGCGCGGCTCGCCTTCCAGACCGGGCGGACGGTCACGGTCACCGACCTGGACGGTCGGCGGCTCTCCGCGTTCAGCCTCGCCCCCGACACGGAACTGGCCGGCAAGGGCGCCTGGAGCAGCGACGGCCGGACGCTGACGGTTGCCCGGCGGGACGGCGGCAGTTGGAGCCTGCGGCGCATCGACCCGGCCACGGGCCGGGACCTCGGCGCGACGGACACGCCGGCCGTCTCCGGTGTGACCGCCATCCGGCTCCTTGGCTGGGCAGCGGACGGGTCCGCCCGGGTCGTCGCCTACCAGCCCGTTCCCCACGCGCCGGCCGCGTTCGACGCACCCCTCGACATGGATCAGCGACTGGCCTCCCTCAACGTCGGCACCGTCCGGGTGCTGGCCCTCCACCGGGGCGCGGACTCCCCCACCACCCTGCTCACCGCCCCGGAAGACGTCGTCGGGATCGACGTCTGCGACGACCTGGTCCGCAGCGGTCGCACCCGCCACGCCAGCCCGCCGGGCGGCGGGGTGGGCCCCCGATTCTGGTACTGGGTGGCCCTCATCACCGTCCTGGTGGCCGGCATCGCGGCGTACCGCAACCGCGGAGGGCTGGCGCTCTGGCTCCACAACCGGCGGGTCAGGCGCGCGCGTAGATAGTTGGCGCGGTACCGCCGGTGACGTCCCGGGCTGGCCCCGGCCGAGCAACGAGCGGCCCTTCCCCGCACCGGGAAGCTCGTGTCCGGGTCAGAACTTGCGCATCTCGTCCAGCACCAGCCGCCAGTTGACCGGATGGCTGTGGCTGGCCGGGTAGCTCTCCGTCTGATCGAGCTGGTCCAGGACAGCGTGGGCCATGGTGCTGAGGGCTTCGCGGAGGTGGTAGATGTCGGCCGCGAGCTTGTCGTCCTCGACGTAGCCGCCCCAGCCGCCCTCGGCGATCCTGGCGGCACGCTGCTCCGCCAGGTTCCGCAGCCTGTGCAGGGCGGCGCCGGCGAGCTGGTGCCAGTAAAGGTTCGACATCTGTACGGTCGCGCTGCCGTCGGGCTCGCTTCCAACTTCGGGGCGGGGTGCATTCATGTGTCCTCCAGGGAGATGGGCGGTGGATTGAGGTGGTGCCTCCTCTCGGGAAGATGACGTCGGGTGATGGTAGGCGGGCAGTGGCACCGGCCCGACCCCTCGCGATCAACAGCGTGTCGGCCAACACCGCCACGGATGGCCTTCCGGCACCCGCTTCTACCGGTAAAAACGGCCCTCACATCGCTACCCGCTGCCCATCGCCCTCTTGCGGACCGGATGTGGACTGCACGGCGTAGCTTCCACCGCCTGCCGGTCATAGGCTCGCTTCGTGACGTCGGTGATCGAGATGGTGGGGTGCTGGTGGCACAGGCGACCGCCGAAAGGTTGACTCTGGCCTCCCGCGACGCGTCGATAGCGCTCGCTGTACGACGTGGATGTCCTGAAGGTGTGAGGGGCGACTCCCACAACTGCTGAACCGGTGCCCCAGGCATGGCGGATCCAGCGGAGTCGTACCCGTCTTCAAAATCCCCACAGACACGGCGATGCCCCCGCCCGAAACGGACGAGGGCACACACGATGATCAACCACTGGTTCGCACAATGGTGCGGTCGGTGGGGCGGGCGGGACTCGAACCCGCGACCGAGGGATTATGAGTCCCCTGCTCTAACCGGCTGAGCTACCGCCCCGCAGCCGCGCCGGATCGTAACCCGCCCGGTGGATCACCGGCCAGTGCGAAACAGCGCCGCACGCACCCTCGACGTCGCACGATGGGCTACGCGAGGATAACAGTACGCTGCAGCGCTACGCCGTCCCCTTCGTACCCGGTCGGGCCGTTCCTCCGGGCGCCCCATCCGGGCCCCCTGGGGGCGACCGACGAAGGGTGGCGTTCGCCGTCCAGTACAGCCAGCCGACCGCCGGCAGCCGTCAGCCCGGGGTGCGCAGCTCAGCGCGCATGCCGGGCCGCCCGTCGCGCCGCGCGGCCCAGCCGGCTCGGCCACCACACGGGCGGCCCGATGTCGTACGACAGGGCGGGCACCAGCAGCGAGCGGACGACGACGGTGTCGAGCAGGACCCCGACGGCCACCGCGACGCCCAGCTCGACGAGGACCACCAGCGGCAGCACGGCGAGCGCGGAGAACGTCGCCGCGAGCACGATGCCGGCGGAGGTGATCACGCCGCCGGTGAGGGTGAGGCCGGCGAGCACCCCGGGCCGGGTGCCGCGCCGGACCGACTCCTCCCGGACCCGGCTCATCAGGAAGATGTTGTAGTCGATGCCGAGGGCGACGAGGAAGACGAACGCGAACAGCGGGAACGACTGGTCGACGCCGGGGTAGTCGAGGGCGTACCGGAAGATCAGCCCGCACAGGCCGAGCGTGGCGAGGAACGACAGCACCACGGTCGCGATGAGCAGCACCGGGGCGAGCAGGGCGCGCAGCAGCAGGGCCAGCACGACGGCGATCACCGCGAGCACCACCGGGATGATCACGTTGCGGTCCCGGGCGGACGCGTCGGCGGTGTCGACGTTGACCGCGGTGAAGCCGCCGACCACCGACTGGGAGTCGGGCACCCGGTGCACCGCCTCCCGCAGCTTCCGCACGGTCCGCTCGGCGCCGACGCTGTCGGGCCGGTCGGCCAGGGTGGCCTCCAGCTGGACCCGGCCGCCGACGACCGCGGGTGGGGCGTTCGCGTCGGGCGGTGCGGCCGAGCCACGCCCGGTGACCGGCCGGACGGACGCCACCCCGGGCACCGCCTCGGCGACCCGGGCGACCTGCTGGGCCGTCTCCTGACTGGTGAAGATGGTGGCCGGGCTGCCCGCGCCGGCCGGGTAGTGCCGGGAGATCGCCTCCTGCCCGGCGACGGAGTCGGTGCGCGTGGTGAACAGCTCGCTCTGGCCCAGGGTGGTGACGTGCAGCTGGGTCAGGCCGACGGTGAGCACGGCCAGGGCGGCGGCGGTGACCAGCCAGACCGGCCGGGCGCGGCGGGCCACGAAGCCCGCCACCCGGCTCCAGATCCCGTGCTCGGCGCGGGGGTCGGCCCGGTCCGCCTCCGGCCGGCGGGGCCAGAACGCCCAGCGCCCGCCGAGGAGCAGCAGCGCGGGCAGGAAGGTGAGCATCACCAGCAGCGTGGCGGCGATGCCGACGGCCGCGACCGGGCCGAGCGCCCGGTTGGAGTTGAGGCTGGACAGCAGCAGGCAGAGCAGGCTGACGATGACGGTGCCGCCGGAGCCGACGATCGCCGGGGCGGCGCCCCGCCAGGCGGCCCGCATCGCGTCCCAGGCGCGCCGGTGCCGGTGCAGCTCCTCCCGGTACCGGGCGATGAGCAGCAGCGCGTAGTCGGTGCCGGCGCCGAAGACGAGGACGGTGAGGATGCCCTGCGCCTGCCCGTTCAGGGTGACGAGGTCGGCGTCGGCGAGGACGTAGACGAGCAGGGCCGCCAGGGCGTACGACATCCCGGCGGCGAGCAGCGGGAGGATCCACAGCACGGGGCTGCGGTAGACGACCAGCAGGATGACCAGCACCACGAGGAGGGTGACGAGCAGCAGCGGCCCGTCGATGGCCCGGAACACCTCGATCAGGTCGGCGAGCAGGCCGGCGGGGCCGGCGACGTGCACGGTCAGGCCGCCGGTGTCGGCGCCGGCGACGGCCCGCAGCTCGTCGACCACGCGGCCGATCCGTTCCCCCTCGGCGTCGTCGATCGGCACGACGACCTGGAGCGCCTGGCCGTCCCGGCTGGGTACCGGCGGCGGGATCGGCGGCACCACGCCCCGTACCCCGGCGAGGCGCGCGGCGTCGGCGGCGGCCCGCCGTCGGTCCGCCTCCGTGATCCCGGTGGCCCGCTCGTAGACGACCAGGGCGGGAGTGGTCCGCCGTTCGGCGAACCCGGCGGCGAGGTCCTGCGCCCGGGTCGCTTCGGCGTCGGCGGGCAGGAAGGCGGCGTTGTCGTTGGTGGCGACCTCGCCCAGTCGCCCGGAGTACGGCCCGGCCACCATGCCGACGACCAGCCAGGCGACCACGACCAACGCCGCGATCAGCGTGGCCGCTCCCCGGCCCCGTCCCGTCGCCATTCGGCCATGGTGCCGGCGGAAGCCGCCCGAGGTGTGAGGAAGGGCTCCGTGTTAACGCTTCCGGTAGAGAAACGCCCCGGGGCGTGGCCGCCGAGCGGCAAAACGAGCCGAGGGAGACCCATGGAGCAACTACGCCCGCCGGTGTGACCGACGGGCGTTTGATGAGAGGTGGCTCCCCCGTTTGGACTCGAACCAAAAACCTGCCGGTTAACAGCCGGCTGCTCTGCCAATTGAGCTACGGGGGACCGCATGACGCCTGGTTCCGGATCTCTCCGGCACCCGGCGACGGGACAAGAGTACAGGACTCCCGGGGGGTTCGCGCCAGGGGGTTGTCGACGGGCCGGGCCTGTGGCGGACCCAGGGCGAAACGCCGAGAAAGCAGACAAATCGCCATCCAGGCCCAACCAGGCATGAGCGCGGAGCAGGATGGGTAGTTAGCTGCCAACGCAGGACGTAGGCGCGAACGGGTCGCCGCCGACGGGGCTCCTTTCCCCGGAAGCGGCGACGGCGCGTCAGGTACGGAAGGAGCCGCCATGCGCGGAAAGATCATGTTCCTAGGCGGGCTGGCTGCGGGATTCGTCCTGGGCGCCCGTGCCGGTCGGGAGAAGTACGAGGAGTTGGTCGTCCGGGGCCGCAAGGTGCTCGACCACCCGACCGTCCAGGAGGCGGCGGGTGTCGCACAGGCCCAGGCGAACCGGCTCTACAGCGAGGGCAAGGACAAGCTGAGCCAGACGAAGCTGGGCGAGAAGCTCGGCGCCAACGGCAGGCAGGGCCTGACCCCCGCCGACAGCGCGTACGCGGGCACGCCGGCCGCGGTCGGCAGCAAGTCCGGCGGCAGCGCGTCGGGCACGAGCTCGACCGGGTCGCCCTCGGGCAGCACCAAGCCGTCCGGCCCGAACAACAACAGCAGCACGCTCTGACCGACCGTACGCGACGGGCCGGCCGCCTTCGGGCGACCGGCCCGTCGCCGTGTTGGGGTTGGCCTGGCTCCGCGTGGGATCGGCCCGCCGGCCGGGACCCGCCGTCGCCGGCACCGGTCCGCCGCCGCGTGGCGACGAGGAGACGCCGAGGCCTCACCCCCCGTCGAACTTTCGCCACTTTGGAGCAAAAGTTAGGGCGACTCCGCGAAAACTTGTGCGCTGAAGCCCTTCTCTTTCCCCGTCAGCGCAAATATGGTCCTGCCTAAGAACCTGGCCAGGCTCTAGTCACCTCTTCAAGCGACCACCTCAGCCACGTCCCACCGCTGAGGTGGACCCGCCTGACCAGAGCGAGGTTCGATGCGCATACCCATCGGCCGCAGGGCCGCCACCCACCTCAGCCTGCTCGCACTCGTCGGCGCGACGCTCGTCGCGACAGGGGAACAGCAGCCGACCCCGGCGCTCGCCGCGCCGACCACCACCACCGACCCGGCCGACAACGGCAGGGACTACCGGGTGCTCGTCTTCACCCGGTCCGCCGGGGGCAGCCACGCCGCCACAGCCGCCGGCGTGGCGGCCATCGAGCAGCTCGGCCAGGAGCGCCGGTTCGCCGTCCAGGTGACCGACGACGCCCGCAAGTTCGACGAGGAACACCTCAAGCAGTACCGGGTCGTGGTCTTCCTGAACACCGCCGGGGAGATCCTGAACGACGCCCAGCAGGCCGCCTTCGAGCAGTACTACCGCGACGGCGGCGGCTTCGTCGGCGTCCACTCCGCGATCGAGGCGGAGCCGGACTGGTCGTTCCTCACCAACGTGCTCGGCACGCGGGCCACCGGCGCCGCGCCGGTCAGCCCGGCGACCGTCACCGTCGCCGACCGGGTCCACCCCGCGTCCGAGACGCTGCCCGAGCGCTGGCGGCACACCGACCGCTGGTACAACTTCGCGGCCAACGTCCGGGGCGTCTCGCACGTGCTGGCCACGGTGGACGAGAAGACGTACACCGGCGGAAGCATGGGCTTCGACCACCCCGTCACCTGGTGCAAGGACTACCAGGGCGGCCGGTCGTTCTACACCGGACTCGGCGCCACGCCGGAGAGCTTCGACAGCACCGACCTGCGGGCCCACCTGGGCGGCGCGATCCAGTGGGCCGCCGGCGTGACCGACGGCGACTGCGGCGCGACCGTGCTGGCCAACTACGAGATGACGGTCATCGGGGCGCAGCCCAACGTCAACGAGCCGATCGGCTTCGACGTGCTCCCCGACGGCCGGGTGCTCCAGACCGACCGCCGTGGCGGCGTCCGGCTGCACGACGCGAAGGCCAACACGACCAAGGTGCTGGCGCAGATCCCGGTCTACACCCACAGCGAGGACGGGATGTACGGGCCGGCGGTCGACAACGACTTCGCCACCAACAAGTGGGTCTACCTGTACTACGCGCCGCCGCTGAACACCCCCACCGGCAGCGCGCCGACCACCAGCACCGACCCGTCGACCTGGGACCAGTGGAAGGGCTACTTCCAGCTGTCCCGGTTCAAGTTCGTCGACGGCGAGGACCCGTCGCTGGACCTCGCCACCGAGCAGAAGATCCTCCAGGTCCCCGTCGACCGGGGCGCCTGCTGCCACGTGGCCGGCGACATCGCGTTCGACTCGAAGAACAACCTGTGGCTGGTCACCGGCGACGACACCCCGTCGGGCGCCGGCGGCTCGGGCGGCTTCTCGCCGCACAACGACTCGGTCAGCGACGCCGGCGTGTACCAGGCGCCGTTCGCGGACGCCCGGCGCAGCTCCACGAACACCAACGACCTGCGCGGCAAGGTCCTGCGGATCACCGTCGGCCCGGACGGGTCGTACACGGTGCCGGAGGGCAACATGTTCCCGGAGGCGCAGGACCCGGGTGACAAGACCCGGCCGGAGATCTACGCGATGGGCTTCCGGAACCCGTTCCGGATCACCCTCGACTCCGACGACGTCGCCTACGTCACCGACTACTCCCCCGACTCCCGCGACCCGGCGGTCGGCCGGGGCCCTGCCGGCACCGGCCGGATGATGGTCGTCGACAAGCCGGCGAACTACGGCTGGCCGATGTGCGTGCAGCCGAACCTGCCGTACATCGAGATGAACTGGACCACCAGCCCGATCTCGCCGGTCGCGCCGTTCGACTGCGCGGCGCCGAAGAACACCTCCCGGCACAACACCGGCCTGACCGACCTGCCGCCGGTGGAGAAGTCCGAGCTGTGGTACTCGTTCAACGCGCCGACCCCGTGCCCGGAGTCGTACCTGTCGACGCCGACGCAGACCTGCCCCGTGCTCTTCCCCGAGCTGGGCACCGGCGGCGTCGGCCCGCACGGCGCGGCGAAGTACGACTTCGACCCGGAGCTGAGGTCGGAGACGAAGTTCCCCGAGTACTTCGACGGCGCGATCTTCTTCGGTGAGTTCACCCGCGACACCCTCAAGGAGGTCCGGCTCGACTCGAACGGCGACATCCTGAAGATCAACAATGTGCTGAACTGCGGACAGGCGCCCACCACGCCGGCCAAGCCGTTCCTGTGCGACAACCCGATGGACATGCGCTGGGGCGCGGACGGCAGCTTCTACCTGCTGACGTACGGCGACGGGTTCTTCAACATCAACCCCGACGCCGCGATGGTGAAGTTCAGCTACGTCAAGGGCCTGCGGGCGCCCAGCGCGGTGCTCAACGCCACCCCGACCAACGGGCACGCCCCGCTGACCGTGGCGTTCTCCAGCGAGGGGTCGAAGGACCCGGACCCGGCCGACTCGATCTCGTTCGCCTGGGACTTCGACGGCAACGGCACCGTCGACTCGATCGACCCGAACCCGTCGCACACGTACACCGCGAACGGCGTGTACACCGCGCGGCTGACGGTGACCGACTCCAGTGGCAAGACCGCGTCGGCGAACACCACGATCACGGTCGGCAACACCGCGCCGACGGTCACCGTGAACACTCCGCTGAAGGGCGGCTTCTTCGAGTGGGGTGACGACATCCCCTGGTCGGTGACCGTCACCGACCCCGAGGACGGTCCGGTCGACTGCGCCAAGGTCGAGGTGACCTTCGTCCTGGGCCACGACAGCCACGGGCACGGCGAGGCCAACCAGTTCGGCTGCTCCGGGGTGCTGCCCACGGACCCGGACAACGCCTCGCACGGCGGCTACATCTACGGCGTGGTCAGCGCCTCGTACACCGACAAGGGGGCCAACGGGCAGCCGGCGCTGACCACGGTGGACCAGCAGATCATCCAGGACAAGCGGCAGGAGGTCGAGTTCGCCACCGACGAGTCCGGCACCACGGTCGGCACCAGCGCCGACACCGGCGGCGGGCTGCAGCGCGGCGGCCTCGACCCGGGCGACTGGATCGCGATCAACAACACCGTGAACCTGAAGAACATGGAGTCGGTGACGCTGCGTACCTCCGGCGGCAGCGCCACCACCGCCGGGCAGCCCCGGTTCGGCGTCCAGTTCCGGCTGGACTCCCCCACCGGCCCGCTGCTGGCCACCGCCACGGTGAACGCGACCAGCGGCAACAACGCGTTCACCAGCACCACCGTCCCGTTCACCGGCCCGGGCGGGTCGCGCAAGCTCTACCTGGTCCTCACCACCGTCCCGGGTGGTCCGACCAGCGGCTTCGGCAACCTCAACTGGGTCCACTTCAACGGTCAGGGCATCGGCGTCACCCCCTGACGCCGCCGGCGCGGGTGGGGCCGGGCGGCCCCACCCCACTTCCGAGCACACCATCACCAACCCCCAAGGAAAGGCAGACACCGACATGAGTGACAGCCAGCAGGGCCTGAGCCGCCGCCGGGTGCTCGGCGCCGCCGCCGGCGTGGCCGGCGCGGCGACGCTCGGCGCCACCGCGTTCGCCTCGCCCGCCAGCGCGTCCTCCGCCAACGCCGACGCGGGCAACGGCCTGCTCGTCCCGACCGGCAAGCGGGGCATCATCCTCTACAGCGTCCGCGACCGGATCGGCGCCGCCCCGGACGACAGCGGCGTCGCGTACGGCTTCGAGCGGGTGCTCGGCCGGCTCGCCGAGATCGGCTACAAGGAGGTGGAGTTCGCCGGCTACAACCAGAACACCGCCATCCTCGGCCGGCAGATCACCCCCGAGGAGATCCGCAAGATCCTCGACGACAACGGGCTGCGCGCCAACGGCTCGCACGCCTCGATCCCGAGCACCGTCACGCCGGACACCGTCGCGGCGTTCGAGCGCACCCTGGACACCGCCGAGATCCTCGGCATGACGCACATCGGCACCGGCAGCGACCCGACCAGCAGCAACTACAAGGCCGACTGGGACGCCGCCGCCGACCGCTGGAACTTCTTCGGCGAGATGGCCGCCGCGCGCGGGCTGAAGCTGTACACGCACAACCACGACGCGGCGTACAACTTTCTCCTCGACAGCGGCCCGCTCGACGGGCTGGGCCGACCCACCCGCTCCTCCGGCGTCCGGAAGCTGGAGTACTTCATCGGGCAGACCAACCCGGAGTGGGTCTGGTTCGAGATGGACATCTTCTGGGCGCACGTCGCCCAGTACCGGTACAAGACCTACACCGACGCCGACGGCGTGGCGCAGACGAACGTCTTCGACCCGCTGGCGGTGGTCGCCGCCCAGCCGATCCGGTTCCCGCTGTTCCACGCCAAGGACGGCGCGTTCAACCCGGCCACCACCAACGGGTACGACATGGTGCCGCTCGGCCAGGGCGACATCGACTATGGTGACTTCTTCGCCAACATGGGCGCGAAGGGCTACCACAACCCGATGTGGGAGCAGGACAACGCGCCCGGCGGCACGGCCGACCCGGGCCGGTCGCTGCGCTACGCGGAGGTCAGCTACCAGCACATGTCGGGCCTGCGGGGCTGAACCGACCCGAGAGGCGGGGCCGCGTCCGGGCAACCGGGCGCGGCCCCCGTCTACCCGGCCCCGTGCCGGATGCCTTTCCACCCGCCGCCCCGCGCGGTCGGCGAAGTGGGCGACGGGGGAGGATTTCCGCGGAGGTGGCACGATGACGTTCGTCGGACCGGAGAACGCCGAGCAGGCGCGGCTGCTGCGCCTGCTCCGCGACGACGGCCCCCGGTCCCGGGTCGAGCTGGGCGACGCGCTGGGCCTGTCCCGGGCCCGGCTGACCGCCGAGGTCGACCGCCTCGCCGCCCAGGGCCTGGTGGAGACCGCCGGCCCGGCCGCGTCCCGGGGCGGGCGCCGGTCCTCGTTGCTGCGCGTCGCCGCGCAGGTCCGCTTCGCCGGGGTCGCGATCGGCCCCGCCGAGGTGGACGTCGCGCTGACCGACGGCGAGCTGACCGTGCTGGCCCGGCGCCGGGAGCCGGTCGGCCCCCGCCTCGGGCCCGAGGCCACCATCGCCCGCACGCTGGAACTGCTCGGCAAGGTCCGCGCCGAGCTGGGGCTGGGCCGGCTGAGCGGGGTGGGGGTGGGCCTGCCCGCGCCGGTCTCCTTCCGGGACGGGGTGCCGGTGTCACCGCCGGCCCTGCCCGGCTGGCACGGGTTCGGCGTCCGCGACGTGCTCGCCGCCGAGTTGGGCTGCCCGGTGCTGGTCGACAACGACGCGAACGTGATGGCGCTGGGCGAGCAGCACGCCGGCACCGGCCGCGCCTTCGACGACTTCCTCTACCTCAAGCTCGGCACCGCCATCGGCTGCGGCATGGTGCTCGGCGGGACGCTGCACCGGGGCGCCACCAGCGGCGCCGGCGGCATCGCCCACCTGCGCCTCGGCGAGGGCGACGGCGACGGCCCGCTCTGCGGGTGCGGCGAGAGCGGCTGCCTGGAGGCGTACTGCGGGGACGACGCCCTGGTCCGGGAGGCCATGGCCGCCGCCGAGGCCGGACGGTCGCCCGCGCTCGCGGCCCGGGTGGCCGAGGCCGGCGGGCTCACCGTGGCCGACGTGGCGCGCGCCACCACCGCGGGCGACCCGGCCGCGCAGGCCCTGGTACGCGGGGCCGCGCGCCAGGTCGCCCACGTCCTGGTCGGCCTGGTGAACTTCGTCAACCCGGGCATCGTGATCATCGGCGGGACGGCGCCGGGCGTGGGGCCGACGATGCTCGCCGAGATCCGGTCCGTCGTCTACCGCCGGTCGCCCCCGCTGGCCACCGGCAGCCTGCCGATCGTCCTGTCCGACCTCGGCGACCGGGCCGGCGTGGTGGGCGCGGCCCGCCTCGCCAGCGACCACGTCTTCGCCGCCCCCTGACGGGCGGGCCAGCCAGGGTTCGACCGGCCCGCGCCCGCTCGGGCTCAGTCCCGGCTGCTGCTGAACGCCGCGTCGAAGGCGGCGGCCGGGGCGTCGAAGGCGAGCCGCCGGACGAACTGCAGCGCCTCGGGCGCCCCGACCAGGCGGTCCATCCCGGCGTCCTCCCACTCGATGGAGATCGGGCCGGCGTACCCGATGGCGTTCAGCGCCCGGAAGCAGTCCTCCCACGGCACGTCGCCGTGGCCGGTGGAGACGAAGTCCCAGCCGCGGCGCATGTCGGCCCAGGGCAGGTGGGAGGCAAGCCGGCCGCGCCGGCCGTCGCCGGTACGCACCTTCGCGTCCTTGCAGTCGACGTGGTAGATCCGGTCGGCGAAGTCGAAGATGAAGTTCACCGGGTCCAGTTCCTGCCAGACGAAGTGCGACGGGTCCCAGTTCAGCCCGAACGCGGGCCGGTGCCCGATCGCCTCCAGCGTCCGCTTGGTCGTCCAGTAGTCGTACGCGATCTCGCTGGGGTGGACCTCGTGGGCGAAGCGGACGCCCACCTCGTCGAACACGTCGAGGATCGGGTTCCAGCGGTCGGCGAAGTCCTGATAGCCGCGCTCGATCATCGACGGCGGGACCGGCGGGAACATCGCCAGGGTGTGCCAGATCGACGAGCCGGTGAAGCCGACCACCGTGTCGACGCCGAGCCTCGCCGCTGCCCGGGCGGTGTCCTTGATCTCCTCGGCGGCGCGACGGCGTACGCCCTCCGGCTCGCCGTCGCCCCAGATCCGAGCCGGCAGGATGTCCTGGTGCCGCTCGTCGATCGGGTGGTCGCAGACGGCCTGGCCGACGAGGTGGTTGGAGATGGCGAAGACCTGCAGGTTGTGCTTCGCCAGGGTCTCCCGCTTCCGGTCGACGTACGACTCGTCGGCGAGCGCCCTGTCGACCTCGAAGTGGTCGCCCCAGCAGGCGATCTCCAGCCCGTCGTAGCCCCACTCGGCGGCGAGCCGGCAGACCTCGTCGAACGGAAGGTCGGCCCACTGGCCGGTGAAGAGCGTGATGGGTCGCGCCATTGTCCTTCTCCCCTGTCGTGCGTGGTGGGGGATTCCGTGATGCGGGACCGGGGCGAGGGCGACCGGGCGGATACCAGGTGCGCGGCGGACCGTCGGGGTGCACCGGCGGGCGCGTCCGCGCCTGGACCCAGCGGGTTGCGCCTCCCGCCGGACACCGGCCACCCCACAGGGTCGCCACCCCCACTCTATTCCGCCCCGCACCCCGCACGGAAGCCCCGCACCCCACTCCCCGCGATCTTGCACTTTCGGCCCCCGGTTCGCGGCTTTCCCCCGGATTGCCGGGGCACCAACTGCCAGATCGCGGGGCGTTCCGCAGCGGGTCAGGTCGTGCGGTGCACGGTGCGGGCGGCCAGGTCGGCCAGCGCCCTGCGGGCCGCGGGGGTGAGCGGGGCGTCGGACAGGACCCGCAGCGCGGCCTCGGCGCGTACCCGGATCATCCGCTCGATCTCCTCCCGGGCGCCGGTGGCCTCGATGATGCCGCGCAGCTCGGCCGCGCCGTCGGCGTCCAGGGACGGGTTGCCGAACAGCTCCCGCAGCCGGGCGCCCTGCGCCCGGTCCGCCGCCGCCCTGGCCAGCGCCATCATCACCGTCGGCTTGCCCTCGCGCAGGTCGTCCAGGACGGACTTGCCGGTGACGTTCGGGTCGCCGAAGACGCCCAGCACGTCGTCGCGGAGCTGGAACGCGTCCCCGAGCGGGTCGCCGAACTCGGCCAGCGTCGCCAGCAGCTCGGCCGACGCGCCGGCCAGGGCCGCGCCGATCTGCAGCGGCCGGGTCACCGTGTACCGGGCGGCCTTGAGCCGGATCACGGTGAGCGCGCTGGCCACCGAGCCGTCGCCCACCCCGGAGACCAGGTCCAGGTACTCCCCCGCGATCACCTCCGTGCGCATCGTGGCGAACACCGCGTACCCCCGGTGCACCTCGTCCCGGCTCAGCCCGCACTCGTGGAACATCTGGTCCGACCAGGCCGCGCAGAGGTCCCCGCAGAGCAGCGCGGTGTTGCGCCCGTACGCCTCGGGGTCGCCCCGCCAGGCGGAGCGGGCGTGCAGGTCGGCGAAGAGCCGGTGCACCGTGGGCCCGCCCCGCCGCTGGTCGCTGCGGTCGAGGATGTCGTCGTGGATCAGGGCGAACGCGTGGAACAGCTCCAGCGCCGCCGCGGCGACCACGATGGGCCCGCCGTCCCCGCCGGCGTCGTCCCCGCCGGCGCCCCGCCAGCCCCAGTAACAGAACTGCGGGCGCAGCCGCTTGCCGCCGGCCAGGACGAACCGGTACAGGGCGGTGAACACCCCGCGGGGCGCCCCGTCGGGCCACTGCAGCGCCTGCCGGTCGAGGAAGGCGGCCAGTTCGGCGTCGACCCGGGTACGCAGGCCGCTCGAGTCGGTGGGTGCGACCGTCGCCGTCATGTGTCCTCCCTGGTCACTCCGTCGACAACCGAGCGTCCGCCGAAGCCAGGCCGGCCAGCTCCAGCAGCAGCGCCTTGACGTCGGTGGCGGCCACCGCGTCCCGCGCCGGGCCCGGGTCGGAGCAGAGCAGCACGGGGGCGTCGGCCGGGTCGGTCGGCAGCCGGCCGTGCGACCCGCGCACCGCCCGGGCGCCCGCGTCCAGCCCCACCACGCTCATCAGGTACCGCATGCCCAGCTTCTTGCGGGCCAGCGCGACGGCGGCCCGCCGCTTCGCCGCGCCCGGGGCGGCCGGGTCGAAGAACAGCTCCGCCGGGTCGTACCCGGGCTTGCGGTGGATCTCGACGAGGCGGGCGAAGTCGGGGGCGCGGGAGTCGTCGAGCCAGTAGTAGTACGTGAACCAGGCGTCCGGCTCGGCCACCAGCACCAGCTCCCCCGAGCGCGGGTGGTCCAGCCCGTACGCGGCCTTGCCGTCGGCGTCCAGCACCTCTGCCACGCCGGGCAGCTCCGCGCACAGCTTCGCCACGGCCGGCACGTCGGCCGGGTCGCGCACGTAGACGTGGGCCACCTGGTGGTCGGCGACCGCGAACGCCCGGGACGTCCACGGGTCCAGGTACTCCATGCCGTCCTGGGTGTGCACCCGCAGCAGCCCCTCGGCGCGCAGCAGCCGGTTGACGTCCACCGGGCGGGAGACGTCGGTGATGCCGTACTCGGACAGCGCGACCACCGTGGCGTCGGCGGCGCGGGCGGCGTCCAGCAGCGGCCCGAGCACCCCGTCCAGCTCGGCCGCCGCGGCGGCGGCCCGCGGCGAGGACGGCCCGAAGCGTTGCAGGTCGTAGTCCAGGTGCGGGACGTAGACCAGGGTGAGGTCCGGGGCGTGGTCGGCGAGGATCGCCTCGGCGGCCTTGCAGATCCACGCCGACGAGGGCAGTCCCGCCCCCGGCCCCCAGTACGTGAACAGCGGGAACGTGCCGAACCGCGCGGTCAGCGTGTCGTGCAGCTCCGGCGGATCGGTGTAGCAGTCCGGCTCCTTGCGGCCGTCGGCGTAGTACACCGGGCGGGGCGTGACGGTCCAGTCGACGTCCGCGCCCATGGCGTACCACCAGCAGATGTTGGCCACCGTGTAGCCGGGCTCGACCCGGCGGGCCGCCTGCCACAGCTTCTCCCCGCCGACCAGGGCGTTGTGCTGCCGCCAGAGCAGCACCTCGCCGAGGTCGCGGAAGTACCAGCCGTTGCCGACGATCCCGTGCCCGCTCGGCCGCTCCCCGGTGAGGAACGTCGACTGCGCGGTGCACGTCACCGCCGGCAGCACCGTGCCGAGGGAGGCGGTGAACCCGCCGTCGGCCACCGCGCGCAGCCGGGGCATGTGCGCCAGCAGGCGCGGGGTCAGCCCGACCACGTCCAGCACCACCAGTCGGCGGCTCATGCCGCTGCCTCGCTTCGCTCGCTGACGCTCGCTCATCGCGTCACCTCCACTTCCGCCGGCGCGCCGAGCGGCGCGAGGCCCATTGTGATCAACTCGTCCCGGGCGAAGGCCAGCTCCGCCGCGATCCCGGTGGCCAGCTCCGCGTCGTCGCGGGGCCGCCGCGCCTCCGGCAGCACCCCCCACGTGTACGTCTCGACGTCCAGGTGGTCGCAGCCGGCGACCGGCCCGGCGAACAGCGCGCCCAGCGCGGCGCGCAGCACCGGCAGCGTGGCGGTCAGCGGCGGCTCGGGCGGGGCGTGCAGCGGCACGTGGTAGTGCACCCGCAGCGGGCCGGGCAGGCGGGCGTCCAGGGCCGCGTCCAGGTCGTCGGCGGCGTGCGCCGGGTCGGCCGGGTCGGCGGCGTGCGCGCAGCCGGCGCCCCGGGCCTGGTGCAGGAAGCGCGGCTCCACCCAGCGGCGCAGCGCGTCCGTCGCCCCGGCCGGCGCCTCGATCGCGGCGGAGACCTGGACCTTCACCACCGGCAGGCCGGCGGCGGCCAGCCGGGCCAGCGCGGCGGCCGGCTCCTCCCAGGCGCAGGCCAGGTGCGCCAGGTCCAGGCAGATCCCGAGCCGGCCCGGGTCGGCCCCGCCGAGCAGGGCGGCGGCCTGGGCGGTGCTCTCCACCACGCAGCCCGGCTCCGGCTCGAACCCGACCCGGATTGGGCGGCCGGTGTCCCGCTCGACGCCGGCCAGCCCGGCGGCCAGCTCGTCGAGCCGCCGCCGCGCCGCGTCGGCCCGGCCGGCGTCCCACGGGTCGCGCCAGGCCAGCGGCAGGGTGGAGACCGAGCCGCGGGCCGCGTCGTCGGGCAGCAGGTCGGCCAGCACCCGGGCCAGGTCCAGGGTGTACGCCAGGCGCTGCGGCGTCGTCCAGTCGGGGTGGTACACGGCGTGCTTGACCACCGGCGCCTGGAACGCGGCGTACGGGAAGCCGTTGAGCGTCACCACCTCCAGGCCGCGCGCGGTCAGCTCGGCGCGCAGCCGGCGGCGCGACGCCGGGTCGGCGGCGAGCGCGGCGGCCACCGGGGCGGCCAGCCACAACCCGAGCCCGAGCAGGTCGCCGCCGAGGGCCCGGCGCACCGGCAGCGCGTACGTGTCCAGCTGGGCGAGGATGCCGGCGAGGTCCTCGGCGGGGTGGACGTTGGTGCAGTAGCCGAGGTGGACGGTCTGGCCGTCGGCGTGCCGCAGCCGCATCAGCTGCCGCCGCGCAGGATCGAGTTGCCCTCGAACGTGCCGCCGACCGCCCCGGCAGCCCCGTCCGCGTCGGCCACGCCCGTCAGGTCGAGCCGGCCGGACTGGCCGTAGAACTCGACGGGGTTGCGCCACAGCACCCGGTCGACGTCGTCCGCGGTGAAGCCGGCGGCCAGCATCGCCTCGCCGGTGGCCCGGGTGAGCAGCGGGTCGGAGCGCCCCCAGTCGGCCGCCGAGTTCACCAGCATCCGCTCGGTCCCGTACGCCTTGAGCAGCTCCACCATCCGGGGCGGGGACATCTTGGTGTCGGGGTAGATGGAGAAGCCCAGCCAGCAGCCGGTGTCCCGGACCAGCTTCACGGTGACCTCGTTGAGGTGGTCGAGCACCACCCGCCCCGGCTCGATGCCGGACTCGGCGACCACGGCCAGGCTGCGCTCGACGCCCCGGGCCTTGTCTCGGTGCGGGGTGTGCACCAGCGCCGGCAGGTCGTGCGCGACGGCCAGGGCGAGCTGGGCGGCGAACGCCTCGTCCTCCTCCGGCGTCATCGAGTCGTACCCGATCTCGCCGACCGCCACCACGCCGTCCTTGTCCAGGTACCGCGGCAGCAGGTCGAGCACCGGGCGGCAGCGGGGGTCGTTGGCCTCCTTCGGGTTCAGCGCGATCGTGGCGTGGTGCCGGACGCCGAACTGCCCGGCCCGGAACGGTTCCCAGCCGATCAGCGAATCGAAGTAGTCGGTGAAGCTGGCCGGGCTGGTGCGCGGCTGGCCGAGCCAGAACGCCGGCTCGACGATCGCCCGTACCCCGGCGGCGGCCATCCGCTCGTAGTCGTCCGTGGTGCGGGAGGTCATGTGGATGTGCGGGTCGAAGATGCGCATGGTCACGCCTTTCCGGTGGCGGGGCGGGCGGCCGGGCCGGCGCCGCCGGGGTCGCCGGCGCCGGCGGTGAGCCGGTCGAGCAGGTCGGCGGCGTCGGCCGGGATCGCGCGCCCGGCGGCGTGCCGCTCGGCCGCCAGGCCGGCGAGCATCGCGGCCAGCTCGCCGTCGGCGCGGGCGTCCAGGTCGTGCACGGCGGCCAGCGGGACGCCGGTGAAGACGCACTTGAGCACGGCCTGCCGCCAGGCGGCCGGGTCGAGGTGCCGGGCGTACGGGCCGAGGGCGGCGGCGAGCAGCCGGGTGTCGTTGGTCCGGACCGCGTCGTGCAGCAGTGGCACGCCGGCCGCGCCGATCGGCAGCAGCGGCAGGGCCCGCAGCACGGCCCGCTTCTCGGCGGCGTCGCCGTGCCGGTACAGGTCGGCGGCGTGCTCGGCGTGGCCGGCGGGAAGGGCGGCCAGCAGCAGCGCCCGGGCGGCCTCGCCGGCCGTCCAGCCGGGCGCGTCGGGCAGCGGGTGCCGGCCGCAGCGGCGGGCCGCAGCGGCGAACCACCGCGCGATCGTCGCCGGCTCGGCCGCGACGCGCTCCCGCGCCGCGTCCAGCCACTCCGGGTCGGGTACGCCCCGCAGCGCGGCGCGTAGTCGTTCGGGTGTCATCCCGTCTCCCTTCGTGGGTCGGTGCGGTCAGCCACCGGGCTCCCCGGCCCGGGCGGGCACGGGGTCGACCCGTCCGGGCGCGGTCGCGGCGGCCGCGGCGCGGAGGAAGTCGAGGGACCGGGCGGCCACGCCCGGGGCGTCGTGCGAGTGCCGGGGCAGTTCCACGGCGACCAGCCCCCGGTAGCCGGCCTCGGCGAGCGCCCGCAGCACCGGCGGGAAGTCGATCTCGCCCTGGCCGAACTCCAGGTGCTCGTGCACGCCCCGGCGCATGTCGTCGATCTGCACGTTGACCAGGTGGTCGGCGACCGAGCGGACGCAGTCGGGCACGTCGACGGGCTCCAGGCAGCGGCAGTGCCCGATGTCGAGGGTGATGCCGAAGACCGCCGGGTCGCCCAGCGCGGCCCGCAGCCGCCGCCAGCCGGCGATGTCCTCGACCAGCATCCCGGGCTCCGGCTCGAAGCCGAGCGGCACGCCCGCCGTGTCGGCCGCGTCGCAGACCACGGCGCAGCCGGCGACCAGCCGGTCCCAGGCGACGTCCGGCGCGACCCCGGCGGGGCGTACGCCGGCCCAGAACGACACCGCCTCGGCGCCGAGGTCCGCGCCGACCGAGACGGCCCGGCGCAGGAACTCGATCCGCCGGGCGGGGTCGTCGTGCAGCAGCGTCGGGGCGTGCTTGTGCCACGGGTCGAGCAGGTACCGGGCCCCGGTCTCGACGACCACCGCGAGGCCGAGCGCGTCGAGCCGGCGGCGCAGGGCGGCGGTGCGGCGGGCCAGCCCGGGGGCGAACGGGTCGAGGTGGTCGTGGTCGAGGGTGAGCGCCACGCCCCGGTAGCCGAGGTCGGCCAGGACGGCGAGCGCGTCGTCGAGCCGGTGGTTGGCGAAGCCGTTGGTGCCGTACCCGAAGCGCAGCCCCAGCGCGGCGGGGTCGGCGGTCATGTCGGGGCGACCTTCCGGGCCAGCAGCCGGGCCAGCGGCGCGGCGGCGGCGACCGCGACGCCGAGCAGCCCGGCCCCGGCGCGGGCGGTGAGCGCGCCCTGCAGCGCCGGCAGGCCGGTGATGCCGGCGCCGACGGCGGCGCGGACCCGCCCGGCCGACGGGTCGGCGAGCACCCGGGCCTGCGCGCCGCCGTACCGGGCCAGGTAGCCGGCGGTCAGGGCGACCGGGGCGGCGGCGGGGCGGGGGCCGACCGCGGCGGCGGCGACCAGGGCGGTCCCGGCGAGCGTGGTACGCGGCAGCCGCCGGTCGGCGCCGGAGACCTCGCGGCGGGACAGCTCGGTGACCGTCCACGTGTGCGCGGCGACGGTGACCGCCGCGGGCACGGCCCGCCACAGCCGGCCGCCGGACGCGCCGAGCAGCACGTCCAGCCCCCGGCACGCCGCCATCACGGCGGGGCCGGCGGCGGTGTTCTTGGCCGCGAGGTCGTACCCCCAGACGGCGGCGGCCAGGGGGACGGCGACGGCGGCGGCGCGGCGGCCGCCCGCGGCGGTGGCCAGCGCGACCCCGGCGGCGGTGAGGCCGGCGGCGAGGCCGAACGCGGCCGGCGGGCTGACCCGGCCGCTGGGAATGGGGCGCTCGGGGCGCTCTACGGCGTCCAGCCGCCGGTCGGCCCAGTCGTTGGCGGCCATCCCGCCCCAGTAGAGCAGCACCGACGCGGCGGCCAGGCCGGGCGTGCGCCGGCCGAGCGCCCCGGCCGCCGCCGCGCCGGCCAGCACGTCCCCCGGTACGGAGAGCGCGGCGGGCGCCCGGACCAGCTCGGCCAGGTCGCGGAGCGTGGTCATCCCGCACTGCCCGCGTCGGCGTGCAGCGCCGCGGTGAAGCGGGTCAACCGGTCCCACTGCTCGACCAGCGAGTGGGTCGGCGCGCCGAGCGGGTCCTTGAAGAAGAACGCGAGGTCGACCAGCGGCCCGCGCCGGCCGGCGGCGTGCGCGGCGGCGGTGAGCCGGGCCAGGTCGAGCACGAGCGGGGCGGCGAGGGCCGAGTCGCAGCCGTGCCAGGTGAACTCCATCCGCATCCCGGTGCCGAGGAACCCGGCGAAGGTGACCAGGTCCCAGGCGGTCTTGAAGTCGCCCAGCTCCTCGACGTAGTCGATGCGGGTGTGGCCCTGCGGGACGTAGCCGAGGATCTCGCCGACGACCCGGTCCTTGCTGCGCACCTTGGCGGCGTTGGCGTCCGGGTCGGCCAGGTTCGCGCCGTCGCCGCCGCCGAGCAGGTTCGTCCCGGACCAGGAGCGCACCGTCAGGTGGCGCATCGCGAACATCGGGGCGAGCACCGACTTGACCAGGGTCTCCCCGGTCTTGCCGTCGTGGCCCGCGTACGGCAGGCCGTGGCGGTCCGCCAGCGCCTCCAGCGCGGGCAGCCGGGCCCCGGTGGACGGCGTGAAGTCCACGTACGGGCAGCCCGCCGCGAACGCCGCGTACGCGTACAGCGAGCTGGACGGCAGCACCTCGTCGGGGCCGGCGAGCGCGGCGGCGAGGGCGTCCGGGTCGGCGTGCGCGGGGTGCGGGGCGGGCACCGGCTCGGTGGCGGAGACGTTGACCACCACCACCCGGTCCAGCCGGTGCCGGGCCCGGAACGCCGTGAGGTCGGCGATGGTGGCGGCGGCCCGGTCGGCCTGGCTCCCGTCGGCGGGCGCGGGGCACACCTCGTCGTCGATGGTGGCCAGCTCCGCGCCGAGCGCGGCGACCAGCCGGGCGGGCAGCACCCCGGCGTCGGCGAGCGCTTCGGCCCGCTTCGCCAGCGGCGTGTCCACCGGGTCGTGGCCGCCGAAGACGAGGTCGGCGAAGGACGGCAGGGCGGGGCCCCGCAGCTCGGGCAGCTCGGTGACGCAGCCGGTCGGGCCGGTCAGCCCGGCCCGCAGGGCGAGCGCCCCGACGACGCTGGTGGTCGCGACCGAGCCGCGCGCCCCCACCAGCCAGACACCCGTACGCATGGTGCTCCTTTCCTGGTCGGCGGGACCGGCCGTGCCGCAGTCGATACATTCCGAGGTATTGCGCCCCGCCCGTCCCCCGGTCACCCCGTCCGGCGCCGAAGGCGGCGTCGACGACGCCGGACGGAGTCCCCTGAGGACGGGGACGGACGGGGCTGGCAGGCAGGGGCGGTCGGCGTCCCGTCCCTGCCTCCCCCGCAACCGGTGGTGCGCGGTCGTCTGGCCGGAGCCAGGTGACCGGTGGTGCGCGGCCCTCCGGCCAGAGCCAGGTGACCGGTGGTGCGCGGCCCTCCGGCCGGAGCCAGGTGACCGGTGGTGCTCGGTCCTCCGGCGCGGCCGGGGAATCCCGGTCCGGCCGCACCGGACGACCGTCCTGCTGTCGTGCGCGCCGGGCGGGGCCCGGCCGCACGCCCTCCGGAGCCGACCTCGTCCCCGCCGCGGGGCGCAACCGCGGCGGGTCCCTCGCCGGCCGGTCCGGAAAGCCTCTCGGGCAGCGGCGCCTACCGCGCCGCCGCCGGCCGGGTCAGGCCGCCACCGCCTCCAGCGTCGGCTCGACCTCGGCCCACGAGGAGCCCAGCTCGGCGGAGCGGGCCACGGCGTCCAGCACGAGCTGGACCTGGAGCCCGTCGGCGAACGAGGGCGCCGGGTCGGTGCCGGTGGCGATCGCCTCGACGAAGTCCCGCGCCTGGTGGGTGAAGGTGTGCTCGTAGCCGATGATGTGGCCCGGCGGCCACCAGGCCGACATGTACGGGTGCTCGCCCTCGGTCACCAGGATGCGGGTGAAGCCCTGCTCGGCGGCGGGCCGCGTCGCGTCGTAGAACTCCAGCTCGTTCATGCGTTCCAGGTCGAAGACCACGGTGCCGAGCGAGCCGTTGATCTCCACCCGCAGCCCGTTCTTGCGCCCGGTGGCGAACCGGGTCGCCTCGTACGTGGCCAGCGCCCCGCCGTCGAGCCGGGCGACGAAGACCGCCGCGTCGTCCACGGTC
The DNA here is from genome assembly GCF_039871625.1 of Micromonospora sp. B11E3. Classification (NCBI taxonomy): domain Bacteria; kingdom Bacillati; phylum Actinomycetota; class Actinomycetes; order Micromonosporales; family Micromonosporaceae; genus Micromonospora; species Micromonospora sp. B11E3. The sequence continues at coordinate 23,527 of NZ_JBDPMC010000049.1, forward strand.
ACGAGACCGGTGACCGGCCCGTGGCCGTCGGCCGAGCCGTGCCCGTCAGCCGAGCCGTGCCCGTCAGCCGAGCCGTGCCCGTCAGCCGAGCCGTGCCCGTCAGCCGAGCCGTGCCCGTCGACGTGCGCGCTCAGGCCGCTCGACCCGCCCGGCAGCGGGCGCTCCTTGACGAACGTCTCGGTGATCGCGCTGACCCCGCTGATCCGCTGACCCGTGACGTACTGGGTCAGGTCGATGATGTGCGCGCCGATGTCCCCCAGCGCCCCGGAGCCCGCCTTGTCCCTCTGCAACCGCCAGACCAGCGGGAACTGCGGGTCGACGATCCAGTCCTGGAGGTAGGCCGCCCGGACGTGCCGGATGGTGCCGAGTCTTCCCTCGGCGACCAGCTGGCGCATCAGGGTGACCGCGGGGACCCGGCGGTAGGTGAAGCCGCACATGGCCCGTACCCCGGACTCCCGCGCGGTGGCCGCGGCGGCGGCCATCGCTCGGGCCTCGGCCACCGTGTTGGCCAGCGGCTTCTCGCAGAGGACGTGCTTGCCGGCGGCCAGCGCGGCAATCGCGATCTCGGCGTGGCTGTCCCCCGGTGTGCAGATGTCGACCACGTCGATCTCGTCGGACTCGACGAGCCGCCGCCAGTCTGTGGTGTACGCGTCCCAGCCGAGCCGGTCGGCGGCGTCGGCCACCTTCCCGGTGTCCCGGCCGCAGATCAGCGCCATCCGGACCCGCGCCGGCAGGTCGTACACCCGGTTCACGGTGCGCCACGCCTGCGAGTGCGCGGCGCCCATGAACGCGTAGCCGACCATGCCGACCCGCAGGTGCCTGTCGTGAGTGGACAAGGTGGGTCTCCCCCCGTGTGTCAGAACCCGAGCTTGAGGTAGTTGCTCGCGTTCTCCTTGGTGATCGTCTCGGAGGCCAGCACGATCTCCTTGGGCACCTGGAGCTCCACCAGGTCGGACATGCCCTTGCCCTGGCCGATGAGCCGGGCGAGCGAGATCGCGGAGGAGGCCATCGAGGGGCTGTAGGTGACCGTGGCCTTCAGCACCGTGTTGTCGGCCTGGATGTCCTCCATCGCCTTCTTCGAGCCGGCGCCGCCGACCATGAAGAACTCCTTGCGGCCGGTCTGGTTGACCGCGGCGAGCACGCCGATGCCCTGGTCGTCGTCGTGGTTCCAGAGAGCGTCGATCTTGGGCAGCGCCTGGAGCAGCCCCGTGGCGGCCTGCTGGCCGGAGTCGGCGGTGAACTCCGCCGGCCGCCGGTTGGCCACCTTCAGCCCGTACGAGGCGAGGGTGTCGGCGAAGCCCTTGGACCGCTCCTGCGTCAGCTCCAGCGAGTCGATGCCGGGGATCTCGCCGATGACCGGGTTGCTCACGCCCTTGGCCTTGAGCTGCTCGGCGATGTAGGTGGCCGCGGCCACGCCCATGCCGTAGTTGTCGCCCTTGATCTGGAGCCGGTAGGCCCGGGCGTCCGGGAAGGCCCGGTCCAGGTTGACCACCGGGATGCCGGCCTTCATGGCCTCCAGGCCGAACGCGTTGAGCTCCTTGCCGTCGTGCGGCAGCAGCACGATGACGTCGGGCTTCTGGGAGAGCAGGGTGGACAGCGCCGCCCGCTGGGCCGCCGCGTCCGCGCCCGCCTCGACCGACTTGAACTCCACGTCGGAGTACGCGCCGGCCTGCGCCTTCGCGTTGTTGGTGATGGCGGCGATCCAGCCGTGGTCGGCGGCCGGGGCGGAGAAGCCGATGGTCACCTTCTTGCCGGGCGCGGCGTTGCCGCCGGTGGCGGTCTCGGCCGCCTTGGTCTGCGCCGCGGTCGGCGCCGCCTCGTTGCTGGTGCACGCGGTGAGCAGTGCGCCGGCACCGAGCGCGGCCCCGCCGAACAGCAGCCGGCGGCGGGACAGGTCCCGACTGTGCTGGGTCATTGCGACCTCCTGGTGAGCGATGGTGGGGGAAAGAGGGTGTGGGGGGCCCGGCCACCGTCGGAGCGACGGCGACCGGGGTGCTGCTTCTGGGCTCTGGCGGTGCGGGTGGTGGTGGTACGGACCGGTCAGGTGGTGGTGAACCGGTTGCGGTTGAAGAACTGGGTCAGGCTGCGGAACTGGAACTGCTGGACCAGGACGGCGGCCACGATGATCCCGCCCTTGACCATGTTCTGGGCCTCGGTGGACAGGCCGTTGATGGCGAAGAGGTTGGTGATGGTGGAGAAGATGACGACCCCGAGCAGGGAGCCGACGATCGTCCCCCGCCCGCCGCTGAGCAGCGTCCCGCCGATGATCGCGGCGGCGATCGCGTCCAGCTCGTACAGGTTGGCCATCGCCGCCTGGGCGGAGGTGGCCTGCGCGGTCAGCATGATCGCGGCGATGCCGCAGCAGAGGCCGGAGAGCGCGTAGAGCAGGACGGTGTGCCGCCGGACGTTGATGCCGGCGAGCCGGGCCGCCTCCGGGTTGCCGCCGACCGCGACGGTCCGCCGGCCGAACGTCGTCCGGTTCAGCAGCACCCAGCCGGCCACCACCACGGCGGCGAGGATGTAGACCAGCAGCGGGATGCCGAGCACGTTGCTGCTGGCGATGCCGTTGATCGTGGCGTTGTCGGACACCTGGGTCTGCTTGTCGGAGATCTCGGCGGCCAGGCCCCGGGCCGCGACCATCATGGCGAGCGTGGCGATGAACGGCACCAGCCGGCCGTACGAGATGAGCAGGCCGTTGACCAGGCCGACCGCCACCCCGACCGTGAGTGCACTGAAGATCATGCCCCCCGCGCCGTAGCTCTGGGTGGCGACCGTGGTGCACCAGACGCCGGCCAGCGCCACGATCGCGCCGACCGACAGGTCGATGCCGCCGCCGATGATCACGAAGGTCATGCCGACGGTGACCACGCCGACCACCGAGGCGAGCTTGAGGATGGTGAGGATGTTGTTCCACACCCAGCTCGAGTCGCCGTACAGGTCGGGGCGGGTGGCGATGCCGATCAGGACCAGCACCACCAGCACGCCGATCAGGCCGAGGTTGCGCCGGGCGCCCTCGCCGTTGTCGCCGCGCCACCAGGAGAGCCCGGCTCCCCGGGCCTCGGCGGCGTGGCCCTTGCCGGCCGCCCCGGCGGTCGCGGCCGGGTCCACGGGCGGGGACTGCGCCGGCAGCGACGCCGGCCGGTCCGGTGTGGCGGTGGGGGTAGCGTCGGTCATGCCGCCACCTCGCTTCGCTCGGTGCCGGCCTGACGCTTGGCCGGGCTGTACTGCTGATTCGCTCGCTGACGCTCGCTCATGCGGGTGCGCCTTCCATCAGTGACCCCGCCATGACGAGGTCGAGCACCGTGTTCTCGTCCAGTTCGCCGGCGGGCGCCTCGCGCACCATCCGGCCCTCGCGCATCACCAGCACCCGGTCGGCCAGGCCGAGCACCTCGGGGACCTCGCTGGAGACGAGCAGCACCCCGACGCCCCGGGCGGCCAGCTCCCGGATCACCTGGTACAGCTCGGCGCGGGCGCCGACGTCGACGCCCCGGGTGGGCTCGTCGAGCAGCAGCAGCCGGGTGTCCCCGAGCAGCCAGCGCCCGACCACCACCTTCTGCTGGTTGCCCCCGGACAGGGTGCGCACCGGCCGACGCACGTCGCGGGGGCGCAGCTCCAGGGAGTCGGCGATCCGGCCCGCATCGGCCCGCTCCCGGCCCGCGTCGGTGAAGCCGAGGCGGGCGTACCGGCCGAAGGTGGCCAGGGTGACGTTGCGGTAGATGGGCTCGCCGAGCAGCAGCGCCTGGCTCTTGCGCTCCTCCGGGGCCATCCCCATGCCGGCCCGCACCGCCGCGCCGACGCTGCCCGGGCGCAGCGCGCGCCCGCTCATCGTGACCGTCCCGGCGTCCGCCCGGCGGGCACCGTAGATGGTCTCCAGCAGCTCGGAGCGGCCGGAGCCGACCAGGCCGGCGATCCCGACGATCTCACCCGCCCGCACCGACAGCGAGACGTCGGCGAACTCGCCGGCCCGGGTCAGCCCCTCGACCCGCAGCAGCTCGGCGCCGGCGCCGTCGCCGGCCGGGCGATCCGGGAAGACGTACTCGATGGTGCGGCCCGTCATCCGCGCGACCAGGTCGCGGGTCGGGGTGTCGCGCGCCGGCAGGTTCGCCGCCGTGGTCCGGCCGTCCTTGAGTACGGTCACCCGGTCGCCGATCTCGCGGATCTCCTCCATCCGGTGGGAGATGTAGATGACGGCGATGCCCTGCGCGGTCAGCTCGCGGATGATCCGGAACAGGTTGCCGACCTCGTCGTGGGCCAGCACCGCGCTCGGCTCGTCCATGATGATCAGCCGGGCCTCGTGGGACAGCGCCCGGGCCATGCTGACGATCTGCTTGCCGGCCGCCGGCAGCGCCCGCACCATCCGCCCGGGCGGGATCTCGCCGTGGCCGAGCCGGCGCAGGATCTCCCAGGTCCGACGGGCCATGTGGCCGCGGCGGACGAAGCCCGCCCGGCGCGGCTCGTGCCCGAGGAAGGCGTTCTCCGCGACCGACAGGTCCTCCACCAGGTCGAGTTCCTGGTAGATGGTGGCGATGCCGGCGCGCATGGCGGCCTGCGGGTTGGCGAACTCGGCAGGCCGGCCGCGCCACTCGATGTGCCCGGAGTCGGGGCGGTGCACCCCGGAGAGCACCTTGATCAGGGTGGACTTGCCGGCGCCGTTCTGCCCGAGCAGGCAGTGCACCTCGCCGGCCCGCACCTCCAGCTGCACCCCGTCCAGGGCCCGTACGCCGGGGAAGGTCTTCACCACGTCGGTCAGCCGCAGCACCACCTCGCCGGCGACGGCGTCGGCGGGCGCCTCGACCAGGGGCGCCGTCTCGGCGGTGGTGTGCTCGTTCTCCGTCACTGCGCCTCCTCGGTTCGCGACTGCGGGGCTCGCAAACCCGGCTCACTCCTCGCGCTCACGATGCCTCCTCGGTTCGCGACTGCGGGGCTCGCAAACCCGGCTCACTCCTCGCGCTCACGATGCCTCCTCGGTTCGCGACTGCGGGGCTCGCAAACCCGGCTCACTCCTCGCGCTCACGATGCCTCCCCGAAGGCCACGTCGCTGGCGAGCACGGCCGCCCCGGCGACCCCGGCGCGCGGGCCCAGCTCGGACAGCACGACCGGCAGGTTTCCGGTGGCCAGCGGCAGCGACCGGCGGTAGACCACACTGCGGATCTCGGCGAGCAGGATGTGCCCGAGCTGGGCCAGCCCGCCGCCGATCACGATCATGGACGGGTTGGTGAAGCTGACCAGGCCGGCCAGCACCCCGCCGACCCGGCGGCCACCGTCGCGGATGAGCTGGATGCAGGTCACGTCGCCCTCGACGGCCCCCTCGGCGACGTCGCGCGCGGTGACCACGCCCTTGGTGGCGAGCCGCTCGGCCAGCGCCGGGGACGTCCCGCTGCGGGCGTTGGCATTCGCCTCCCGGGCCAGCGCGGCGCCGCTGAACAGCGCCTCCAGGCAGCCCACGTTTCCGCAGGAGCACATCGGACCGTGCGAGTCGACCTGGATGTGGCCGATGTCCCCGGCGCAGCCGTCGGTGCCCCGGTAGACGTCGCCGCTGAGGTAGATCCCGCACCCTATGCCGGTGCCGATCTTGACGAAGAGGAAGTCGTCCACGGAGTGGGCGACGCCGCCGTGCCGCTCGCCGATCGCCATGATGTTCACGTCGTTGTCGACCACCGCCGGGCAGCCGTGCTCGCGGGTCAGCAGCTCGCGCACGGGGAACCGGTCCCAGCCCGGCATGATCGGCGGCGAGACCGGTACGCCGTCGCGGAAGCTGACCGGACCGGGCACGCCGATGCCGACGGCGTGCAGCCGCTCGTACGCCCCGTCGACGCGGGCCTTGTGCAGCAGCTCGTTGACCCGCTGGAGGGTCACCTTCGGACCGTTGCGGATGTCGGCCGGCTCCGCGTACGCGGCGACCGGCTCCAGCCGCGCGTTGACCACCTCGACGTCGATCGAGCTGGCGCCGAGGTCGACCGCCGCGAAACGCAGGCTCGGGTCCAGCTCGACAAGGGTGGACCGGCGCCCGCCGCGGGACGCCGCGAGGCCGGCCTCGGCGACGTAGCCGAGGCTGACCAGCCGCTCCAGTTCGGCCAGCAGCCGGGGACGCGGCATCTGCAACCGGTCCCCCAGCTCCGCGCGGGACATCGCCCCCTCGTCACGGAGCACCCGCAGCAGCCGCAGGTGCAGGGGTTCCACGGTCCGCACCGGAACTCACCTCCGCATCGGAGTCGGTCGCGCGTCACATCGACGTAACCGCGATGTGTTGTGTCCGACACAGTAGGAGCCTTCCGCCTCACCTGTCCAGAGCTTCAGCCAATTTGATCCAAACTTTTGTCCGGATGAACAAAAGCCTAGAGTTGATCAAGGAAAGTCGAGGGCTGGACGACCCGCCGGGCCCGCGCCGGGACGAGCGTCCCCGGACGCCTGCCACGCGAGCCGCCCCGCCTCGCGCGAAGCGAGACGGGGCGGCGGCGGGTGGGACAGGGCCGGGCCGGCCCCCGTCAGCGCTCGCGCTTCTTCCTGAGCTTGCGGTCGTCGCGCAGCTCGACGTACGGCTCGTCCTCGGCGGGGTGCCCGGCGGCGATCGCCCGGCTCCGCTCCAACTCGGCGTCGAACTCCGCGCCGAACAGGATCGCGATGTTGGTCAACCACAGCCAGACCAGGAAGACGATCACGCCGGCCAGCGCGCCGTACGTCTTGTTGTAGGAGGCGAAGTTGGCCACGTACAGGGCGAACAGGCCGGAGACGACCAGCCAGATCACCACGGCCAGCACCCCGCCGGGGCTGACCCAGCGGAAACCGCCGTGGCGGGCGTTCGGCGAGGCCCAGTAGAGGATCGAGAACATCAGGCTCACCAGGACCACCAGCACCGGCCACTTGACGATGTTCCACACCGTGACCGCCGTCGAGCCGATCCCGATGGCGCCGCCCGCGTCCTCGGCGAGCCGGCCGGTGAACACCACGATCACCGCGCTGACCAGCAGCAGCACCCCGACGGCCGCCGTCACCCCGAGCCGGATCGGCAGCGTCTTCCAGACCGGCCGCCCCTCCGGGACGTCGTAGATGACGTTGGAGGCGCGCATGAACGCGGCGACGTAACCGGAGGCCGACCAGAACGCGGCGAGCAGACCGAGGACGGCGGCGATGCTGGCCAGCCCCCCGGAGTGGCTCGCCTGGTCGATCGCGGTGACGACGATCTGGCGAATGCTGCCCGCCGGCGCGACCTGGTTGACGGTGCTCTTGACCCCCTCGGTGGCGGTCGGGCCGAGCAGGCCCAGGATCGAGATGAGCACCAGCAGCCCGGGAAAGATCGACAGCACCCCGTAGTACGTCAGGGCCGCCGCCCAGTCGGTCAGGTTGTCGTCCTGGAACTCCCGTTTTGTGCGGCGCAGCGCCGCCTTCCAGCCGGCACCCGTCAGGTGCGCGGGGCTCTCCGGCCCCTCGTCCGGGCGGACCGGCCGGCTGCCGGCGCCGGCCCGGTCCTGCGGGTCCCGGCGGTCCGGGTCGCGGCCCTCGCCGCCCCGGTCGGGCCCGCCGCGCGCGGACGTCTCGTCGGAGGCCATGGCCCCTCCCTCGTGGTCGCGATGTCCTGTCGGACATGCCCGGGGAGAGGTGGGACTAACCAGTCACTTGTACAGCAGGCGCCCCATCCGGCGCGACGCCACGAGCAGCCCGAGACCGATCGTCAGCAGCAGGTACGCCACGTCGACCAGCCAGGACCAGCCGCCGCCGTCCAGGGCGACGCCCCGGATCAGGTGGACCGAGCGGTACAGCGGCGTCACCTCCACCAGCCACCGGAGCACGGCCGGATACGCCGTCGCCGGCACGAACGTGCCGGAGAACAGGAACAGGGTGAACTGGGCAGAGCCCATCAGGTCGAAATCCTGCCAACTGCGCAGGAACGTGGCCAGCGCCATGCCCAGCGCCCCGAAGGCGAAGCCGACCAGCACGGCCGCCGGGAGCGCGACCAGCGCCCGCAGCGGCGTGGTCAGGTCCATCGCCACCATGACCGCCAGGAACGCGGCGGAGTAGGCGCTGCCCCGGCCCATCGCCCAGGCCAGCTCACCGAGGGCGATCTCGAACGGCCGTACCGGGGTGGCGATCACCCCGTCGTACAGCTTCATGTACTTCATCTTGCCGAAGAAGTTGAAGGTGGTCTCCGCCAGCGCGCCCGTCATCGCCGAGGACGCCAGCATCGCCGGGGCCACGAACGCCGCGTACGACACAATCTGGCCGCCGGGGAGGGTGAGGTCGCCGACGAGCGTGCCGACCCCGACGCCGATGGAGAACAGGTACAGCACCGGCTCCACGAAGCCGGAGAGCAGCAGCAGCCAGTAGACGCGCTTCAGCGCCGCCACGTTGCGCTCGGTCACCGAGGCCGCCCGGCGGGACGCGGCGGAGACGTCGACCAGCCGGGGCAGGACGAGACTGACCACGGGCATCCCTCTCCTAGACGACGAGCCGGCGGCTTCCTAGACCACGAGCCGGCGACGGAACGCGCGGTGGGCCAGCAGCACGCCGACGAGCGCCCAGGCGGCCAGGTAGAGCAGGTGACCGGCCACCGACCACTGTGGCGCGGCCCCGAGGGTGGCCGCCCGGCACAGGTCGACGGCGTGCCACAACGGCGTCGCGTACGCCAGCCAGCGCAGCGCCCCCGGCAGCGACTCCACCGGGAAGAACACCCCGGCGAACAGCGTCATCGGGATCACCCCGAAGCGGAACAGCATGGCCAGCCAACTGTCGCTGCTCACCGACGCCGTGTACGCGAAGGTCGGCGCGGCGACGGCCAGGCCGAGCAGCGCCACCACTGCCGGCACGACCAGCGCCCACGGCGAGCGCAGGGCCCCGAACAGCGCCGTCACCAGCAGGAACGCCGCGACCGTGGTGAGCACCCGGAACAGCACGAACAGCAGGTGGCCGGCCAGGATGTCGCCCACCCGCGGCGGCGCGGAACTCTGCGCCAGGTAGATCTTCGTCCACTGGAAGTTGCCGAACACCGGCCAGGTCGAGTCGCCGATCGCCACCTGTAGCGCGGTGGAGGCGATCAGGCCGGGCACGATCCAGTCCAGGTAGCGCACCCCGCCGACGCCCTGCTGGATGTAGGCCCCCACGCCGATGCCGAAGCCGACCATGGTCAGCACCGGCAGCAGGAACGACGAGAACACCCCCGCCCGCCAGGTGCGCCGGTAGCCGACCAGGAAGTAGTTCAGCACGGCCAGCGCGGGCACCCTGGGCAGCGGCCGGGCCCGCTCCTGCCGCGCCACGCTCACGCTCACCACCCCGTCCCGCGCTCGGCGTCCTCCGGCCTTCCTACCCGAGGGGTACGACAGACCGCGGCCACCCTACGACCGGCGGCCCCACCCTGTCGCGCGCTTTCCCCCGGCGGCCCGCTGTTCAGACAGCCGGATTCGCAGGGCCGGGTTCCCGGCGGCGGAGAAAGAACAGCTCCGGATCACCCTCGTCCAGGCCGTGAACCAGCCCGACCGGGCTCCACCCGGCATCCCGCAGCAGCCGTTGCATGGGCTGATTCGACACATTCGTTGAGGTGAACAACTTCGGGGTGGTGCAGGACGAGACGGCCGCCTCGAGAAGCCGCGAGCCGACCCCTCGGCGACGGGCGCCCTGCGCCACCATCAGCATCGAGACGAAGCCCTGGCCGAAGAACGAGTACTCCACCACGCAGTAGCCCAGCGGTCCGGCTGCATTCTCTGCCATGACCACCAAACCCAGCCCGCACCACCGCCGAATACTCGCGCACCGCTCGTCGCTGCCGCCGGCCGCCACCGGATCGGTCTCGATCAGGGCGTCCGCGTCGGACTGGTCCGCGCCGCGCACGACGACGTCACCGAGTTCTCGTACGCTCACGACGCCATCATCTCAACCAGGGCCTTGACCACGTAGGCGAGCTTCGAAGGCGGCTGTCCACCCAGAACGAGCGGTCTCCCGTGTACGTCCTGGCATCAGCAAGGGCGGCGAGTCGGTCGAGGAGTTGGCCCTCCACCTCGGCACCGGGCCAGGGCCCGTCTGACGAGGTGGACGCTGTGATCATCTCGTGGGCACACTCGGCCGAGGCCGAGGCACGGTATCAGGAACGGCACAACGCTCAGGAGTGGTGAAATCACTGATTGGCAGGCGGACCGTGCGAGTCGCGGTCGAGCCACCCGGTTCTCTCTGTTCGACTGTTGCGATGAAGGCGGCAATGTCGACCGATGTGACGATCATGATTGGCGGCCGCTATTCGACCTTGGACACCACTCGGCTCACGCACGATCTTTTGGCCATCCTTGCGCTGGACGAAGCCGCGTCGCCGGATGGCGATGAGCTTGTTTTGCCTTATCGGTCAGCGGCGGTGAGAGGCAACCCGACTCCAGTCATTGATTTGAATGCCTCGATGCCAGTAGTCTCGGCACCCCGCCCCGAACTCGTCACCGCGCGGATGAGGAGCCGACAATGAGCGAGATCCTGCCCCCCCTGCTGCGGCGACGCGACGAGCCAGCCACCGACCGGACTCAGCCGCCGCGCCCCCGGTTCGGGCAGCTCCACCGGCCCGCATCTGCACTGGCACATGATCAACCCGAGCGGGGTACGCATCAACCCGCTGACCTACATCAGCCAGAACCCGGGCGGTGGCCTGCCCAAGACGACCACCGAGTACGACGGCGTCCCCGGTCCGGTCTTCTACCAGCGGATGCAGAACTGGCTACGGATCACCGCCGGCTACACGGGCCCGATCGACGGCGTACCGGGCCCGAACACGTACGCCGCGCTGCAACGGGCGATGGTCGCCTACGGCTACACCGGCCCCATTGACGGCGTGCCGGGAACGAACACGTGGAAGGCGGTGCAGCGGCTCTGCTCCGGCTGGGGCTACACCGGACCGATCGACGGGGTGATGGGGCCCAACTCGTGGCGGGCGTTCGCCCGCTTCCTCAACCAGGACCAATGGGACTGACCGTCGATCCCATACCGCTGCGACGTGGCGGCCTGGGGGCCGTGACCAGCGCCAGGAGCGCGTACGCCCAGAGCAGCAGTCCGGCGCCCACGCCGACGACCAGCCCCGCCGGCACGGCCGAGGCGAGCGCGGTGACCAGCCCGGCCAGCGCGACCAGGCACATCGCGCCGCCGAGCAGCCGCAGCCGCGGATCCTTGAGCACCGGGGTCAGCGGGAAAAAGTGCAGCCCGACCACGGCGCAGACCAGCACCGGGGCGTACCCGGCGAGCCCGGCCGCCGCCAGCAGCGCCGCGCCGATCCCGGCGGCGGCGAGTTCGGCGAGCACGATCAGCACGTAACGGCGATCGGCCGCGCTGTCCCGGACGGCGTCGACGGCCGGCCGACTGCGCGCCGCGACGACGCCGCCGACGGCTGCCGTCGCCATCGACGCCACGCCCGCAAGTAGCAGCAGCGCCCGCAACGGCTGGTCGACCGCCGGCACGCTGAACCAGACCGCGGCGAAGGCGCCCAGGTAGAGCGCGGTCAGCCCGACCTGACGCCGGGGAATGGTGAGCACGAAGGCTTCCTCACGAGGGCGGATCGGTGCGTGTCGACGACAGGCGGGGTCCGTGCGGCTCGGGCCGCGCCATGTCGGCGACATCGCGGGGTCCGTGCGGCTCGGATCGCGCCATGTCGGCGACATCGCGGGGTCGTGCGCTCGGATCGCGCCATGTCGCCGACATGGAGCCGATCATGCGCGGGGCGAGCGCGCACCAGCCCGGAGGCGGGCGAGCCGGCCGGGACACCCCCGCGGCCCCACGTCCCCACGTCCCCACGTCCCCACGCCCCGCAGCCCCGCGACCCCGTGGCCTGGGCGCGATCTTGCACCTTCGGCCCCCGTTATGGCCCGCTTCACCCCGTTTTCCCGGGCCGAAAGTGCAAGATCGAGGAGGCGCGACGCTACGGGGAGGGCCGCTACGGCCGGGCCGCGACCCGTGCGACGAACGCGTGCCAGGCGTCGGGGCCGAACGCCAGCACAGGTCCGCTCGGGTCCTTGGAGTCGCGTACGGCCACCACGCCGGGAAGGTTGTCGGCCACCTCCACGCAGTTGCCGCCATCAGGGCCGCTGCGGGTGCTCTTGCGCCACCGGGCGCCGGTCAGGTCCATGTCTCGGCCACCTCCGCTATCAGGTCGAGGGACTGCTGCTGCGATAGTGCCTCACCCCGGATCGACTCCCAAACCTCGACCATCTGCCGCACGTAGTCGACGCGGTCGTTCACCTGCCCGTGGCGCTGCCCCTCCAGGTAGACGACGTCCTCCCCCTGCGGCGAGGTGGCGATCACGAAGGGCCCGCCGAGCCCGGGGTACGCGCCGGCGGAGACCGGCACGACCTGGATCCGGACCCGGGGCAGGGTCGAGCCGAGCTTGACCAGGTGCCGCAACTGCTCGCGCATCACCTCCGGCCCGCCGATCCGGCGGCGCAGCACGTACTCGTCGATGACGGCGGTGAGCAGCGGCGGCCGGTCGCGGGTGAGCATGCCCTGTCGGTCGAGCCGGGCCGCCACCTGCTGCTCGATCTCGTCGGGTGTGAACAGCCCGCCGCCGGTCAGCAGCGCGCGGGCGTACCCCTCGGTTTGGAGCAGGCCCGGAACGCACAGCGGCTCGAACGTACGCAGCGCCGTGGCCTCCTGCTCCATGCCGGCCCAGTCGCGGAACCACGGCACGATGGTCTCCCGGCCGATGCGCCGCTGGATGCGCTCGAACTTCCCGTCGGTGGCGCACACGATGTCGCACCGGCGCGCGAAGTCGAGGCTCGGCCGACGCTCGCAGTTCTCCACCTTCGTCACGAGCGCGGCCGAGTAGCTCAGCGCCTCGGCCAGCGCGGCCTGGGACATGCCGCTGGCGGCGCGAACCAGCCGTAGTTCCTCGGCGAAGTGCTCCAGCATGGACGAACGTTCCACGGACAGCCTCCATACTTCCTCGTACGGCGTCGGCTCGGGCCGATATACGCGCTGGTAGTGGCCACTTTCGACCCTGTCACCGTAGTCGCGTCCTCACCAGACTGTCACGCAGCGGGACCGCTCACGGGATCCAACGGCGGGCGGAACCATGCCGGGGGCGCCCTACGGACAACGGCGTCCGGGGGCGCTCCCATCCACCAAGCATTGGAGGCTCAGCTGTGCGACTCAGGTTCTGGCGCTGCCGGCGCCCGACGCCACCCGCCCCGCTCCCCCGGCGTACGCCGAACGAGCGTCCGGCGTGGGCGACCGCCCCGACCGAGGTGTTCCCGACCGACGATCCCGGCCGCGCGGGGAGGCCGACCCGTGCGCAGGAGTGGCGGGCGAACGGGGGCCGGTTCATACCCGCGCCGCGCAGGGCCGAGGAGGGTACGCGCTGATGCCCCGGTACCGCCCGCACGCCGCGGCGCGCCCGTCCTGGCGCTGCCGGGTGTGCGGTGCCGCGTGGCCGTGCTCACCGGCGCGGCTGGCGCTGCTCGGCGAGTACCGCGAGAACCGGACGGGCCTGCTCATCTACCTTGCCACGCTCATGCACGAGGCCGGGGCCGATCTTGCCGACCTCAACGGCCAGGCCGCACCGGAGGGGTTGACCGACCGCTTCCTCACCTGGGCGAGGGCCCGTTGAGGACCGGCCCGACGGTGAAGGTTGGCAGCTCAGCTACTCGACGCGCCGAGGAAGGTGCCGCTGAGCCGTCAACCTTCACGGCTGATCATGACCGGCCGCGGGCAGCGGGCGGTCAGTCGACCAGGGTGCGGCCCGTCAGGTGCAGGAAGACGTCCTCCAGGCTGCTGCGCCGGACCAGCACGTTGACCGGGCTCAGGCCGAGGGCGGCGACCTCGGCCACCGCCGCGTCGCCGTCGGCCACGTAGAGCAGAACGCGGTCGGGCAGCACCTCGACCCGCTCGCCCAGCCCGGCCAGTTTGCCGGCGAACGTCTCCTGCGAGTCGCCCGCGAAGCGCAGCTCGACCACCTCGCGGGTGGCGTGCCGCTCGATCAGTTCACGGGGCGAGCCGTGGGCGACGATCCGGCCGCCGTCCATCACCACCAGCCGGTCGCACAGCTGCTCGGCCTCGTCCATGTAGTGGGTGGTGAGCACCAGCGTGACGCCCTGCTGCTTGAGCCGGAACAGCCGCTCCCAGACCAGGTGCCGGGCCTGCGGGTCGAGCCCGGTGGTCGGCTCGTCGAGCAGCACGATGTCGGGCTCGTTGACCAGCGCCCGGGCGATGGTCAGCCGGCGCTTCATGCCGCCGGAGAGCGGCTCGACCTTGCTGTCGGCCCGCTCGGCGAGCTGGACGAAGTCGAGCAGCTCGCCGGCCCGCTGGCGGGCCACCCGGCGCGGGATGCCGAAGTAGCGGGCGTACGTGGTCAGGTTTTCCCGGACGGTGAGCTCCGGGTCGAGGTTGTCGAGCTGCGGGCAGACGCCGAGGCGGGCCCGGATCGCCGGCCCGTCGCGGACCGGGTCCATCCCGAGGATGCGCAGCTCGCCGCCGCTGGGTGGGGAGATGCAGCCGATCATCCGCATGGTGGAGGACTTGCCGGCGCCGTTGGGCCCGAGGAAGCCGAACGCCTCGCCGGCGAGCACCTCGACGTCGATGCCGTCGACGGCGGTGAAGTCGCCGAACCGCTTCACCAGCCCGCGCGCCCGGATCAGTGCCTGCCCCGTCATCACCGCCCGACCCTACCGACCCCCACCGACACTCCCCACCGGGTTTCCCGGCCCGAGTTGATCGTCTGCTGGGAACGGAGACGACACGCCGAGCGGAGTCTCCCCGGACAGCAGACGATCAAGGAGAGCGTCAGAGGTCGGCCGGGGCCGTCGCGGCGCGGGCCGCGGCGACCAGGCGGGCCGTCTCGGCGAGCACCGGCTCGTCGTCGACCGGGGTGCCCGGCTCGTACCGGACCGTCCAGGTCAGGCCGTCGACGCCGGGCGCCCGCCGCGCCGCGATCCGGCTCGCGCCGCCGGGCACCGGGTGCGCCTCGGTGTACGCGACCGAGCGGGTCACCCGGGCGCGCACCTGGTGGGGCAGGTCCCCCGGGTCGAGCAGCAGGTACGTCTCGGCGGGGCGGTCGGCCACCACGAGGTAGCCGTCGCGCTCGGCGACGCGCTCGGCCGGGGTGACGGTCAGCTCCCGCCCGGACCAGACGGCCTTGAGGATGTCGTGCCAGCCGATCCGCTCGCCCCGGCCGGGCAGCCACAGCCCCAGGTTGCTGGCGACGATCACCCCGTCGCCCTCGCCGTTGCCGGCCGCCGCCCAGGCGAGCACCCGCTCGTCGCCGGCCAGCGGCGGGCGGGCCGCCGGGGGCAGCTTCGGCCTGCGGTTGAACAGTCCCATCACAGTCCTCCCGCGGCCTGCTCGCGCAGCGCCCGCGCGTGCTGCTCCAGCGAGAGCAGTTCCCCGAACAGCGCGAAGTACTCGTCCTTGTTGCTCACCGGATTGATCCGCTGGATCTTGGACTTGAGGTCCTTGATTCGGCCGGACACCGAGCCCCACTGCAACCCCGCCATGGTCACCGAGACGTACCTCGGGTCGGGCTCGCCGTCGATCCGCAGCGGCTCGACGGACAGCTCCCCGACCAGGGCCTGGGCGGCGAGGTCGGCGCAGGCGTCACGGACGGCCTCGACCCAGACGACGCCGCCGGCCGCGGCCGCCGCTCCGCCGGCCGCCGCGATCGCCTCCCGCACGGCCACGTGCACCGGGTGGCGGTACTCCGACGCCTCGACCGCGTCGAACATCGGGCCGGCGAGGGCCGGCTCCTGGAGGGCGAGCTTCAGCGCCTCCCGCTCGACCAGCGCCTGCGGACTGTCCGCGGCCGGCGCGGCGGGCGCGGAACGGGCCGGGGCGGGCGCCTCCCCCGCCGGCCGGCCGTTGGCGGCGGCGAGCACGGCCCGCTGCACGGGCTCGATCTCCATGCCCAGGTCGCCGGCGAGCTTGCGGACGTACTCCGGGCGCTTCTCCCGGTCCTTGAGTTTGGCGACCAGCGGGGCGGCCCGGCGCATCGCCTCGACCCGGCCGTCGACGGTGTCCAGGTCGTAGCGGCTGATGACGTGCCGCAGCGCGAAGTCCACCAGCGGCTCGCGGCGGGCCACCAGGTCGCGTACGGCCAGGTCGCCCTTTGCCAGGCGCAGCTCGCACGGGTCCATGTTGTCGGGGCTGACGGCGATGAAGGTACGCCCGACGAAGCGCTGGTCGTCGTCGAAGGCGCGCAGCGCGGCCTTCTGGCCGGCGGCGTCCCCGTCGAACGTGAAGATGATCTCCCCGGCCACGGCGTCGGTGTCCAGCAGGAGCCGGCGCAGCACCCCGATGTGGTCCGAACCGAACGCGGTGCCGCAGGTCGCCACGGCCGTGGTGACCCCCGCGAGGTGGCAGGCCATCACGTCGGTGTAGCCCTCCACCACGACCACCTTGCCCTGCTTGGCGATCTCCCGCTTGGCCTGGTCGATGCCGTAGAGGACGTGCGACTTCTTGTAGATCGGCGTCTCGGGGGTGTTCAGGTACTTCGGGCCGTCGTCGTCGTCGAACAGCTTGCGCGCGCCGAAGCCGATGACGTCGCCGGTCAGGTCCCGGATCGGCCAGAGCAGCCGGCGGCGGAACCGGTCGATCAGGGTGCCCGAGCGGGACGGCCGGGACAGGCCCGCCGTGACCAGTTCGTCGTGGGTGAAGCCCTGCTGGCGCAGGTGCTTGGTCAGCAGGTCCCACGCGTCGGGGGCGAAGCCGCAGCCGTACCGCTCGGCGGCGGCCCGGTCGAAGCCGCGCCGGGCCAGGAACTCCCGGGCCGGCCGGGCACCCGCCGTGGTGAGCTGCGCCCGGTAGAACTCCACGGCGGCGGCGTGTGCGGCGACCAGGCGTTGCCGCTGCCCCTGCTGGGGGCGGGCGCGCGGGGCCGCGCGGTCGTCCTCGACGTACCGCAGCTGGATGCCGGCGCGGGCGGCGAGCCGCTCCACGGACTCCACGAAGCTGAGGTGGTCGGCGTCCATCAGGAACTTGATCGCGTCGCCGCCGGCGCCGCAGCCGAAGCAGTACCAGACGTTACGGGCGGGCGAGACGTTGAACGACGGGCTCTTCTCGTCGTGGAACGGGCACAGCCCCTTGAGGTTGCCGCCGCCGGCCGACTTCAGGGTCACCGTCTCGGAGATGACCTCGGCGATCGAGGTGCGCTCGCGGACCAGCGCGATGTCCTCGTCCCGGATCCGCCCAGCCATCCGCCACCCCCTCGGCCCTACATCCTGCCCTGCCGCACCGACGTTCCGCCGTTGGGGGCGCGCCGTGTGGCGGGCGCCCCGTCGCGGTCGCGCCCCACGCCCGTCCCGTCGCGGCCGGGCCGTCAGGCGGTGCGGCCGACGCCGCCGGGCACCTCCCCGATCCGGGGGAACGGCTCGATCGAGAAAACGACCTCGACCGGCACCTCGAAGTAGGCGGCGATCCGCAGGGCGAGGTGCAGGCTGGGCCGGAACTCGCCGCGCTCCAGGTAGCCCACGGTCTGGTAGTGCACGCCGAGCGCGTCGGCGAGCTGCCGGCGGGTCACGCCGCGCTCGGCGCGCAGCACGGCGATCCGGTTGTGGACCGTCTCACTCATCGACCAGACCTTCTCACACCGGCCGCCGCAGCGCCTTCTCCCGGCGCAGGGCGACCCGGGACCCCGACTCGCGTCGGGCCATCCGGCGCAGCACGACCGGGGCCAGCAGCATTCCGAGCACCGCCCAGACGCCGAGCACGGCCAGCGTCTCCAGGTGCCGCCACGACCCGCCGAGCTCGACGGCGGACATCGCGTCGGGCAGCAGGGCGGAGCGCATGCCCAACCCTAGCCAGTAGAGCGGGAAGACCTGAGCGACGGCCTGCAACCAGCCCGGGTAGCCGTTGATCGGGTAGAAGATGCCGGAGAGCGCGACCAGCCCCATGACCGGCAGCACCACCACGCCCATGTTGCGCGGGTTCTCGATCAGCGAGCCGATGACCGCCCCGAGCGGCAGGGTGGCGAGCAGCCCGAGCAGCACCACCCCGACGAGGACGAGCCACGCCCCGGCGTCGGCGACCCGGAGCCCGTCGAGGAAGAACAGCGCCGGGGTGAGCTGGATGAGCACGCCGATCAGGGTCACCGCGGAGATCATGATGATCTTGCCGATCAGGTAGCCGAGCATGCCGTTCGGGGTGGCCTTGGCCCGCAGCAGGGTGCCGTCCTCCCGGTCGACGATGAGCTGCTGGGCCAGGCCGAGCAGACCGCCGAACGCCAGCCCCATCGCCAGCGCGCTGGGCAGCGTACGGGCGCCGAGGGAGAACTGCGTGCCCGGCACGGTGGATCCGCGCATGAAGAACATCGCGACCAGCAGCACGAAGGTCGGGAAGAAGTAGTTCCACAGGTCCTGGACGTTGGTGAAGCTGTTGCGCAGCTCGATCCAGCCCCGGCCCAGGCCGGCCCGGACCGCGTCGGTCCTCGCGCTCATCGTCCCGTCCCCTTCCCGAACGCGCGGGCGGCCTCCGCGGGCCGCGCCCCGGACTCGTGCGCGTACACGATCGCCATGTAGGTGTCCTCCAGGCTGGGCCGGCGCACCTCCAGCTCCCGCACGGCGTCGCCGTGCTGGCGGAACAGCTCCCGGACGAAGCGGGTGGCGTCGGCGGTCGAGTGCACGTACCGCTCGCCGTCGCGGGTCCACCGGACCTCCGCCTCGCCGGCCACCCGCCGGGTCAGCTCGTCGGGCGAGCCCTCGGCGACGATCCGGCCGCCGGCCAGCACGAGGATGCGGTCGGCCAGCTTCTCCGCCTCGTCGAGGTCGTGGGTGGTGAGCAGGATGGCGGTCTCGTCCAGGTCGACGAGGCGGTGCACCAGGTCGTGGAACTCGCGGCGGGCCACCGGGTCGAAGCCGACCGTCGGCTCGTCGAGGAAGAGCAGTTCGGGCCGGCCGACAATGCCCACGGCCACGTCCAGCCGCCGGCGCTGGCCGCCGGAGAGCCGGCCGATCCGGTCCCCGGCGTGCCCGGCGAGCCCGACGGCGGCCAGCAGCTCGGGCACCGGCCAGGGCCGCCGGACCCGGTCGGTCGAGTACGCGGCGTAGAACCCGCCGAGGTGGGTGAGCAGATCGGCCACCCGCCACTTCGCGTGGTCCCGCCAGGACTGGAGCACCACGCCCAGCCGCGCCCGCCACGCCTCGCCGCCCCGGGCCGGGTCCTCCCCGAGCACCGAGACGTCGCCGGCCGAGCGCATCCGGAAGCCCTCCAGGATCTCGATGGTCGTGGACTTGCCGGCGCCGTTGGGCCCGAGCAGGACCACCACCTCGCCCCGGCGGGCCTGGAACGTCACCCCGTCGAGCACGTCCACCGAGCCGTAGCGCATCCGCAGGTCGCGCACGTCCAACACCAGGGAGCCGTCGGGCGGGCCGTCGACACCGGCCCTTCCCCGTTCCGTCACCGACGTCATCGCCCTCCGCCCTCCGTCGCACCTGTGCGGCAGAATGTAGCAGATGTGCTACATGGCCGGGCAAGGGAAAGGCCCGCCCCGGACGGGACGGGCCGGCGGCGGGACGGGTCAGATGGGAAGGGTGACCTCGTCCGCCTCGACCTGGCGGTTCCAGTCGGGCTTGCTGGCGCGCCAGCCCTCGTCGTCCATGCCGCGCCGCCAGTAGCCGGAGATCGACAGCCACTCCCGCGGCACGGCCCGGTCGATCCGCAGCAGGCGGCGCAACTCCTTCACGAAGCCCGCCTCGCCGTGGACGAAGGCGTGCACCGTCCCGGGCGGGAAGTCCAGCGCCCGGACCGCCTCGACCAGCGCCTCGCCCACCGGGCGACCGGCCCGGTGCAGCCAGCGCAGCTCGACCGCGCCGGGGCTGGCCAGCGGCAGCTCGTCGGACGGGCCGTCGACCTCGACGAAGACCCTGGCCGGCGCGCCGAAGGGCAGCCGCTCCAGGGCCGCGGCGATCGCCGGCAGCGCGCTCTCGTCCCCGACCAGCAGGTGCCAGTCGGCGGTCGGGTCCGGGGCGTACGCCCCGCCGGGGCCGGTGAAGAGCACCCGGTCGCCGGGACGCAGCGCGGCGGCCCACGGCCCGGCCAGCCCCTCGTCGCCGTGGTGCACCACGTCGATGGTCAGCTCGCCGGCCGCCGCGTCCCACCTGCGCACCGTGTACGCCCGCAGCCGCGGCCACTGCTCGGCCGGGAACTCGCGCTTGATGGCGGCCAGGTCCGTCGGGTGCGGGTACGCCACCCCGGCGGGCGGGAAGACCAGCTTGACGTAGTGGTCGGTGTACTCGCCCACCGGCAGGCCGGTCAACTCCTCCCCGCCGAGCACCAGCCGGATCAGGTGCGGGGTGGGCCGCTCGGTCCGGACGACCGTGGCGGCGGTGACCTTCTTCGGGCGCTCCGTCATGCCACTTAGGCTAGCCTAACCAGCGGAGATCTCCCATCCCCCGGGTTTCCCATCTCCGGCATTCAGCCCGCGGCCAGCCGGTCGTGCCAGGCCACGGCGGCCGGGTCGGTGAGCGAGGCCACCTGGTCGATCACCACGCGCAGCCGGCCGGCGTCGTTCGGCGCGGCCCGCCACAGCGGGGCGAACACCTCGTCCAGCGCGTCCGGCGCCCGGCGCACCAGCGCGGCGACCAGCTCGGCGAGGATCCGCCGCTGCCGCTCGTACCGGTCGACGGCGCCGGGGCGACGCATCACGTAGCGCAGGGCGATGCCCTTGAGCAGCGCGCACTCCGCCCGGGCGCGGCGGGGCACCACCAGGTCGGCGGCGTACCGGCGCAGCGGGCCGGAGCCGTGGCGCTCCCGGGTGGCGGCCACCGCGGTCGAGACGAACCGGCCGGTCAGCACGCTGGTGGTCGCCTTGAGCGCCGCCTGTGCGGAGTGGCTGCCGTCGTACGCCGCGAGCGGAGCGAGCACCGGGTCGGCCAGTAGGTCCACCAGCACCTCGCCCAGGTCGCCCGGGGACTCCCCGGAGTAGGTGGCCGCCACGTCCGCGCACAGCGCGGCCCGCTCGTCCGGGTCGGCCAGCAGCGGGCCGAGGCGGACGTACCCGCCGTGGATGCCGTCCTCGACGTCGTGCACCGAGTACGCCACGTCGTCGGCCCAGTCCATCACCTGCGCCTCCAGGCAGCGCCGCCCGTCGGCCGGGGCGCCGGCGCGCAGCCAGTCGAAGACCGGCAGGTCGTCGGCGTACACCCCGAACTTGCGCTCGCCCGGCCGGCGGGGCCAGGGGTACTTGCTGGTCGCGTCGAGCGACGCCCGGGTCAGGTTCAGCCCGGCGGACCCGCCGCCCGGGGCGAGCACCTTGGCCTCCAGCCGGGTGAGCACCCGCAGCGTCTGCGCGTTGCCCTCGAAGCCGCCGCACGGCGCGGCGAGCAGATCCAGCGCGGCCTCGCCGTTGTGCCCGAACGGCGGGTGGCCGAGGTCGTGGGCGAGCCCGGCGGTGTCCACCACGTCCGGCTCGCAGCCCAGCCGGGCGCCCATCTCCCGGGCGATCTGCGCCACCTCCAGCGAGTGGGTCAGCCGGGTACGCAGGAAGTCGTCGGTGCCGGCGGTGTGCACCTGGGTCTTCGCGGCGAGCCGCCGGAACGCCGCCGAGTGCAGCACCCGGGCCCGGTCCCGCTCGTACGGCGAACGCCCGTGGCCCGTGTCCTTGGGCGGCTCGTCGACCCAACGCGCCTCGTCGACGGACGACCCGGGCCGGCCTGGCCCGGGGACGTCCCGCGCGCCGGACGACCCGGGCCCGCTCACCCCGCCACCGGCCTATCCCCGCGGCCGCAGCACGCAGAACTCGTTGCCCTCGGGGTCGGCCAGCACCGTCCACCCGACGTCGCGCTGACCGATGTCGACGTGCCGGGCGCCCATGTCGACCAGCCGCTCGACCTCGGCCTCCAGGTCGGCCGGGCGCAGATCGATGTGCAGCCGGTTCTTGACCTGCTTGTCGTCGGGCACCGGCACGAACACGATGCCGGGAAGCCGGTCGGGGGACTGCCGGATCTCCACCTCGTCCGGCCGCTCGGTGACCACCTGGTAGCCGAGGGCCTCCGCCCACCACCGGGCGAGCCGGGCCGGGTCGCCGGCGTCCACGGTCAGACTTGCCCAGACGCTGGTCATGCGGTCCACCCTCCACCCGGCTACGACGGCTCGCGCGAGCCAAGATTACGCCCGACCGGGCACCGCGGCGCGTTTGACGACTCCCGTGCCGGCGCCTGGCAACAGCCGATCAGTCGAGAGTTGTGAACTGATCGCCCACCGTCACGGGCTCGCGGGGCGACCATGGCCGGAGGTAGCGTTCCCAGAGCAGAACGTGATCACGGATCCGTACGCGAATCGCACGACGGGGAGGCTCTTGTGGACGCTGACCGGATGCTGGGCTCGGAGCTGCGCGGGCTGCGCCGACGGCGACCGGAGGTCGCCGGCACGGTGCTCGCCGGCACCGACGGCCTGCTCATCTCCAGCGACCTGCCGACGACCGACGCCACCCACCTGGCGGCGCTGGCCGCGGCCAGCTTCGGCCTCGGCAACCGGGTCGCCGACACGGTGCGGCACGGCGAGTTCCAGGAGTCGGTGGTCCGCACGGCCCGGGGCGCCGTGGTGACCTACCCGGCCGGCCGGCACGCCCTGCTCACCCTGGTCACGGCCGCCGCCACCGACCTGGAGACGCTGCACGCCGAGGCCCGGGCGGTGGCCGACCGGACAGGCTCGGTCTTCGACCGCCAGCGCACCACCCGGACGCACACGGTGCCGCCGCCGGACCCGCGCGCGCCGCTGGCCGTGCGTACCCCGATGGCGACCCTGCCCGGGCGCTCGCAGAACGCCCCGCGCACCACCGGCTGGCGCCGCCCGCCGATCTGACCAACGGCCCCCGGGACCGGGCACCGGTCCGGCCCGCACACGGCTCAGACCCGCACACGGCTCAGACCCACGGACCGCTCAGACCCGGCGGCCGGCCCTGGCGACGCGCGCGCCAGGGCCGGCACCGGGGCGTTCAGCGGCTGTCGGAGCCGGTGGTCTCGATCGCGGCCCGGCCGGCCTCCAGCCGGGCCACCGGCACCCGGAACGGCGAGCAGGAGACGTAGTCCAGGCCCACCTCGTGGAAGAAGTGGACGGAGTCCGGGTCGCCGCCGTGCTCGCCGCAGACGCCGAGCTTCAGCTCCGGCCGGGCAGCCCGCCCCTCCTCGGCGGCGATCCGCACCAGCCGGCCCACGCCCTCCCGGTCGATCGACTCGAACGGCGAGATGCCGAAGATGCCCAGCTCCAGGTAGCGCCAGAAGAACGCCGCCTCGACGTCGTCGCGGGAGAAGCCCCAGCCCATCTGGGTCAGGTCGTTGGTGCCGAACGAGAAGAACTGCGCGGCCTCGGCGATCTGCCCGGCGGTCAGCGCCGCCCGCGGCACCTCGATCATCGTGCCGATCAGCACCTCGACGCCGCTGTCCCCGACCACCTCCTCGATGATCTTCTCAGCCTCGGCCCGTACCGTCTCCAGCTCCTGCACCGCGCCTACGAGCGGGACCATGATCTCCGGGCAGGCCGACCCGCCGTCGCGGGTGATCCGGACGGCGGCCTCCGTGATCGCCCGGACCTGCATGGCGAACAGGCCGGGGATCACCAGTCCGAGCCGCACGCCGCGCAGGCCCAGCATCGGGTTCTCCTCGTGCATCCGCCGGACGGCGGCGAGCAGCGCCTCCTCCCGGGCCACGTCCTCGCCGCGCTCCTGCGCGACCGCGACGTTGACCGCGAGCTGCTCCAGCGGGGGCAGGAACTCGTGCAGCGGCGGGTCGATCAGCCGTACGGTGACCGGCAGCCCGTCCATCTCGCGGAAGATCTCCACGAAGTCGTCGCGCTGCAACGGCAGCAGCGCCGCCAGCGCGGCCTCGCGCTCGTCGTCGGTGCGGGCCAGGATCAGCCGCTCGACCAGCTCCCGGCGGTCGCCGAGGAACATGTGCTCCGTGCGGCACAGGCCGATGCCCTGCGCGCCGAAGCGCCGGGCCCGGGCGGCGTCCGCGCCGGTGTCCGCGTTCGTGCGCACCGCCAGCCGCCGCCGTCCGTCCGCGTGGGTCATGATCCTGTGTACGGCCTCGACCAGCGCGTCGTCGGTCCGCTCGGGGTCGAGGGTGCCCTCGAAGTACTGCACCACCTCGGACGGCGTGACCGGCACCTCGCCCAGGTACACCTTGCCCGTGGTGCCGTCGATGGAGACGACGTCGCCCTCGCCGACCGTGTGCCCGCCGACGGTGAACCTCTTCGCCGGGACGTCGACGTCCAGCTCGTCGGCGCCGGCGACGCAGGTCTTGCCCATGCCCCGGGCCACCACCGCCGCGTGGCTGGTCTTGCCGCCCCGGGAGGTGAGGATGCCCCGCGCCGCGATCATGCCGTTGAGGTCGTCCGGGTTGGTCTCCCGGCGGACCAGGATCACCGCCTCGCCCTCGGCGGCCAGCTCCACGGCACGGGCGGAGGTGAAGACGACCTTGCCGGAGGCGGCGCCCGGCGACGCCCCGACCCCCTTGGCCACCGGCTGGAACTCGTGGTCGAGCTGGAACCGGGGGAACATGAGCTGGGCGAGCTGGGCGCCGTTGACCCGGTGCAGCGCCTCGTCCAGGTCGATCAGGCCCTCGTCGACCAGCTGCGCGGCGATGACGAACGCCGCCGCCGCGGTCCGCTTGCCGACGCGGGTCTGCAACATCCAGAGCTTGCCCCGCTCGATGGTGAACTCGATGTCGCAGAGGTCCTTGTAGTGGCCCTCCAGCCGGGCCATGTACCCGAGCAGCTCGTCGTAGGACTTCTTGTCGATCCGCTCCAGCTCCTGCAACGGCACGGTGTTGCGGATGCCGGCGACCACGTCCTCGCCCTGGGCGTTGGCCAGGTAGTCGCCGTAGATGCCCTGCGCGCCGCTGGCCGGGTCCCGGGTGAACGCGACGCCGGTGCCGGAGTCGGGGCCGAGGTTGCCGAAGACCATGGTCACCACGTTGACCGCCGTGCCGAGGTCGGCCGGGATGCGCTCCTGCCGCCGGTAGACGACCGCGCGCTCGGCGTTCCACGACTCGAAGACCGCCCGGATCGCCAGGTCCAGCTGCTCGCGCGGCTCCTGCGGGAACTCCCGCCCGGTGTGCTTCGCGAAGATCCTCTTGTACGCGTCGACCAGCCCGCGCAGGTCGTCCGCGTCCAGGTCCAGGTCGTTCTTCGTGCCCTTGGCGCGCTTGGCGTCCTCCAGGGCCTGCTCGAACTCCTCGCCGGGCACGTCGCACACGGTCTTGCCGAACATCTGGATCAGCCGGCGGTAGGAGTCCCAGGCGAACCGATCGTTCCCTCCGGCCTGCGCGCTCAGCCCGACGACGCTGCGGTCGTTGAGGCCGACGTTGAGGACGGTCTCCATCATGCCCGGCATGGAGAACTTGGCGCCCGAGCGGACGGAGACCAGCAGCGGGTCGCCCGGGTCGCCGAGCCGGCGGCCCATCTCCCGCTCCAGCGACTCCAGGTGCGCCTGGATCTGGCCGGCCAGACCGTCCGGCTCCCGGCCGGTGGCGAGGTACGCCTTGCAGGCTTCGGTGGTGATGGTGAAGCCGGGCGGGACCGGCAGGCCGAGGTTGGTCATCTCGGCCAGGTTGGCCCCCTTGCCGCCGAGCAGGTCCT
This sequence comes from Micromonospora sp. B11E3, assembly GCF_039871625.1. Classification (NCBI taxonomy): domain Bacteria; kingdom Bacillati; phylum Actinomycetota; class Actinomycetes; order Micromonosporales; family Micromonosporaceae; genus Micromonospora; species Micromonospora sp. B11E3. The sequence goes on from NZ_JBDPMC010000049.1 coordinate 49,039, forward strand.
TGAGGTCCTTGTTGCCCTCGGCGAAGTCGTAGACGTACTTGTGATCGACCGTGTCTTGCGCTGCCACCAGAGCCTCCCACGCGCGCCGGACTGGACACTTAACGAAGGTTCAGCTGCCTCATACCCCGGGGCTGACCACAGGTAATCCGAGGTCAGCGCCGATCGGTGGGCGAAGGCTAAGCGAACATCGAGGGGCTTGGGGCCATTCGGTGACAATCGGCACACCCATCACCACTTTCCGCGTCCGTACCGGTTTTTGGGACCGCTTCCACGCGCACGATCACGCATTTGCGCTGGCCCTCGTACCCTTGACGACACCGACCTCCGCCGAACCTCACCTTTGCCATATCCCTCGCGAATACCCCCGGGAGCCGTCGCCGTGCCACCCACCCCGCCCCCCACGCCCGCCACCGGCCAGGAGCCCCCCGACTCCCTCGGGCTCTCCGGTCAGGAGCCCCCCGCCCGGCTCGGGCTCCCCGGCCACGAGCCGGCCGCCGCCGACCTGGCCCGGGCCGCCTCGCTCGCGGCCGGCGACCTGCTCGCGCCCGCGGCCCCGGTCCGGCTCGGCGACGTCGTGCCGGCCCCCGAACTGGTCACCCCGGACCCGTCGGCCGACTTCACCCTGCCCGCCGACGCGGCCATCCGGGTCAGCCCGGACCCAGCCGCCCGGGACGTCGCGGAGCAGCTCGCCGACCTGCTCCGCCCCGCCACCGGCTACCCGCTGCCCGTCGCCGACACGCCGGGGCCGGCCGACGGTCTCACCCTCACCCTCGGCGGCGTCGCGGCCGAGGTGGCACCCCCCGGCGGGGGCACGGACCGCGGCGACGTCACGGCCCCGATCGACGTCGCAGCCCCAGTCAACGTCACGGCCCTGAGCGCGGAGGGCTACCGGCTCGACGTGCACCCCGACGGGGTACGCATCAGCGCCGCCACGGCCGCCGGCCTGCTGCACGGCGTGCAGACGCTGCGCCAACTCCTGCCGGCGGCAATCGAGAGCCCGACCCCGGTCGCCGAGCGCTGGGTCGTGCCCGGCGGGGTGATCGTCGACCGTCCCCGGTACGCCTACCGGGGCGCGATGCTCGACGTGGCCCGGCACTTCTTCGCCGTCCCCGACGTGCTCCGAGTGGTCGACCACCTGGCCCGGTACAAGCTCAACCACCTGCACCTGCACCTCAGCGACGACCAGGGCTGGCGGATCGCCGTCGACTCGTGGCCCCGGCTGGCCACCGTCGGCGGGGCGACCCAGGTGGGCGGCGGCCCCGGCGGGTACTACACGGCGGCCGACTACCGCCGCATCGTCGCCTACGCCGCCCGGCGGCACGTCACCGTGGTCCCGGAGATCGACCTGCCCGGCCACACCAACGCCGCGCTGACCGCGTACCCCGAGCTGGCGCCGGACAAGGTCGCGCCGCCGCCGTACACCGGCACGGACGTCGGCTTCAGCTACGTCGATCCTGCCGACGAGCGCACGTACGCCTTCGTCACCGACGTGCTCGGCGAGGTGGCCGCGCTCACCCCCGGGCCGTACCTGCACATCGGCGGGGACGAGGCGTTCAAGGTCGGGGCCGACGCGTACGCCGGGTTCGTGCGGCGGGCGCAGGAGATCGTCGCCGGCACGGGCAAGACGGTGGTCGGCTGGCACCAGATCGCCCCCGCCGAGCACGCCGAGGGGCGGATCCTCCAGTGGTGGGGCACGAAGGCGGACGATCCGGTCGTCGCTGACGCGGTCCGGCGCGGGGCCCGGCTGATCCTCTCCCCCGCCAACCACGCCTACCTCGACATGAAGTACGCCCCGGACACCCCCATCGGGCACAACTGGGCGGGCCTGATCGACGTGGCCCGGGCGTACGACTGGGACCCGGGTGCACACCTGGCGGACGTGCCGGCGGAGGCGGTGCTCGGCGTCGAGGCCCCGCTGTGGACCGAGTCCGTCACGTCGCTCGCCGACATCGAGTTCCTGCTGCTGCCGCGGCTGCCCGCCGTCGCCGAGCTGGCCTGGTCACCCCGGACCGCCCACGACTGGCCGGCGTTCCGGGACCGGCTGGCCGCCCACGGCCCCCGCTGGACCACGGCTGGCATCACCTTCCACCCCTCCCCGGACATCCCCTGGCCGGCCACACTCCCCGAACACCCCACCGGCGGCATCCCGACCCAACGCCCCCACCCGGACACCGCCGACACCCCAACCCCCTGACCGCCCCCGCCCGCCCCGCTTCCGCGATCGTGCACCTTCGGCCCCGACAAACAGGGCGAATCCGCCCACAAGAGGGGCCCAAAGTGCAAGGTCGCGTACGGAATGGCTGAGCCTCGCGCCCAGCTCAGCCCGGCCGGACCGCCCTCGGGTGACGATCGACTCCATGTCGCCGACATGGCCTCCTCCTGCCTGCCTGGACGGTTGGCCCCATGTCGCCCACATGGGGTCATCCACGCCAGCCGGACTCCGCCATGTCGGCGACATGGTGCGACCATGCCCTGGCCGGCGACGGGTGAGGGGAATGCCGACGGCCCCGGGGGCGTTACACACCCGGACGCCCGGCGTGGTCCGTCCCCAACTGGTCGGGCTGGTGGTCTACCTCGGGCTCGAGCAGCAGTCCCGGCCGAACCCCTCCGGGGCAGGTCCGGCGGAATCATCGCCCGTCCCGGGCCGTTACACCACCCGGGCCACGGGCCCCGGGTGCCGCTCGACTGCATGTCGCCGACATGGCGCCTTCCTGCCCACCCGGACCCCGCGATGTCGCCGACATGCACTCACCACCCGGGCCCACGCGCCGGGCCGTTACACCACCCGGGCCCACGCGCCCCCGGGTAACCACAGGGCCACACGGCGGAATGCCGCCAGCCGCCCGGTCGTTACACCCCCGGGCCACCCGAGCCGAGCACCACCGCCGGGACACGAGCCCT